>JANMVY010000650.1:0-2636 GCA_031393535.1 Actinomycetes bacterium
GGCTCCGTCTCGCCGCGGGATGGCCCTGGGCCACCGAACTCGTCAACGCGTTCGATCGCTGCCACCGCCTCCGACACGCCACCTGAACACGTCACCGCGAGCGCTTCGCCCACACCAGCTACACAACCCGAACACGCACACACACACCGCTTCAACGCGGACGCCGCGACCGGCCACACCACAACGCCCGAACCCGACACCCCACCAACCCCAACAACGCACTCACCCACGGCCTACTGAAAGGTTCGGGTTAGGGGCGAGGGCGAGGGCCGGCGATCACGCCACGATCGTGGAGCGCGGAGATCTCCGTGCCCGACAACCCGAGAACCTCGGCGAGCACCTCGTCGGTGTGCTCTCCGAGGCGAGGGGCGGGGCGCACAGCCACGCGACCGAGGTCGATAGGGGCGAGTGGCGAACCCGCGGCGAGCACGCGACCGACACCCGGCTGATCGATCTCGGCGAACAGCGGATTTGCGAGGGAACATCGCGGATCGTCGGCCACGAGTTGACGGAAGCTCTGGTACGGGCCCCAACACACGCCGTGCGCGTCGAACGCGGTTCGCACCTCGACCAGCGTGCGGGCCGCGCACCATGGCGCGACGATGGCCGCGATCTCGTCGCGCGCCCCAAACCGATCGCCCTCGTCGTCGAAGTCGACTGCGAGTTGTTGGGCCAGCAGCCGCATCTGCTCGACGCTCTCGGTGGCCTCGCACAACGCGGTCCATTGCTTGTCGCTGATCGCCACCGGCATCACCCGGCGACCGTCGCGTGTTTCGAAGTCGCGCCCGAACGCGCCGTAGAGATCATTGCCCAGACGGGCGCGTTCCTCGTCGAGCACCTGCGCCTCGGCCACATGGCCCATGGCCGACACGACGGCGAGCGCAACGTCCGACAAGGCGACCGTGAGAAGTTGACCCTCACCGCTACGGGCGCGGTGTCGATCGGCGGCGAGGATGCCGACGGCAACACTCTGCCCACAGATGAGGTCCCACGCGGGGAGCACGTGGTTCACCGGTCGAGGGTCGTCGACAGGTCCGGTCACGAACGGGTACCCCATCGCCGGGTTGACCGTGTAGTCGACCGCGGTCGACCCGTCGTGGTTCCCGAGTACGTGCAGCATGATCAGATCCGCGCGCCGTGCACGTAACCGGTCGAAGCTCATCCAACCGCGCGCCGCGAAGTTCGTGAGGAAGATGCCGGCATCGGGCCCCGGCGCACACACGAGCGCGGCGAGAATCTCCTGCGCTTCGCGATTGCGTAGATCGACCGCGATCGAACGCTTCCCTTTGTTCAACCCCGTCCAGTAGAGGCTCGTGCCGTCGGCGGCGAGCGGCCAACGACCGTGATCGAGGCCTCCGCCGATCTGGTCGAAACGGATCACGTCCGCGCCGAGTTGCGCAAGTGTCATCGCCCCGCTCGGCGCGGCGACGAACGCGGAACCTTCGATGATTCGCATACCCGACAGCAAGCCCTGCATGAGTCGATTCTGGCATCGGGCGCGGTGCGACGGGCGAACCGCGTGGGCCGAACGGTGGAAATCCTGACCGGACCGTGGCAATGCCGGGACCGATGAGGCACGCTGGCCCCATGACCAATGGTTCCGACCCGAAGCACGAAGAGCGCCCCTGGGGATCGTTCACCGTGCTCGATGACCAATCGACGCACAAGGTCAAGACCATCACCGTGCACCCCGGTCACCGACTGAGCTATCAGCAGCATGCACGGCGATCCGAGCACTGGTTCGTGGTCGCCGGCACCGCCACCGTCACAATCGACGGCATCGAGCGCACGATCCAACGGGGCGAGTATGTCGACATCGCCCTCGGCTCGTGGCACCGCATGGAAAATCGCGGCGACGCGCCCCTCGTGTTCATCGAGGTGCAACAAGGCGACTACTTCGGCGAGGACGACATCGTGCGCGCGTCCGACGACTACGGCCGCGTGAGCTGAGGCGCCTGCACCGCGCCTGCGGCAGGCTTCAGACGGCGGCCCAGTTGATCGTTTGGATCTCGCTGTACGCGTGCAGGCCGAACACCCCACGGTCGCGGCCGAGTCCCGACATCTTGAATCCGCCGAACGCCGCGTGCTGGTGTGGCTGCATGCCGTTGACAACGACGGTGCCCGATTCGAGCTGCTTCGCGAGTTCCAGACCGCGGGACAGCTCGCCGGTATGGACGTAGGAGAAAAGTCCGTAATCGCTGTTGTTCGCGATGTTGACGGCCTGTTCCTCGTCGTCGAAGGCGACAACGACCACGACCGGACCGAAGAACTCCTCCCGGACCACGTAGTCGTCGGGTTTCACGTCGACGAGCAGCGTGGGGTTCACGAAATAACCGGCACGATCGGGCGCGTCGCCGCCAACCGCGACGGTCGCGCCCTCCTTCACACCGCGCGCGATCATGCTCATGACGCGGTCGCGTTGGGACTTCGTGACGAGCGGCCCGACGATGGTGTCGCGCTCGAGCGCGTCACCCACCTTCAACACCTTCGCCGCCGCGCTCAACATGTCGATGGTCCGGGCGTAGATGCTGCGATGCACGATCACTCGTGTGGGAGCCGTACAGATCTGGCCGGAGTGCAGTGTCCACGTCGACGCGATTCCCGACACCGCTTTCGCGATGTCGCAGTCCGCCGTC
>JANMVY010000669.1:0-9814 GCA_031393535.1 Actinomycetes bacterium
CGGTTGGAATTGGCTCGCGCTGCTCGGACTCACCGCAGCGGTGTACGTGGCGTTCGGAGCGTTGGCCTTCGGCGTGTTGTTGGAGGATTCGTGAGCACGACCGAGGTGACATCGACCAGTTCACGGGGCACGCGGGTACTCGGCATCGTGTTGGTCTTCGGCATCGTGTTCCACCTTCTGCTGTCGTTCGTGTGGAGCGAGCCCGACGCCTCGCAGGGTGACCTCGTGCGCATCATGTACGTGCACGTGCCGTCGGCGTGGCTCGCGTACTTGGCCTTCGCCGTCACGGCATTCGGCGGATTGATGTACCTCTGGAAGCAGTCGCTGTGGTGGGACCTCGTCGCCGGTGCATCCGCCGAGATCGGTGTGCTGTTCTGCGCGCTCGCGCTCGTCACCGGGTCGATCTGGGGTCGCCACACCTGGGGCACCTACTGGGAATGGACCGATGTGCGCATCGTCACCACCCTCGTGTTGTTGTTGCTCTACGTCGGGTACCTCGCGGTGCGGCGCATTCCCTCCGAGCCGCATCAGCGCAGCCGGCGCGCTGCGGTGGTCGGCATCGTTGCCGCGCTCAACATCCCGATCGTGCGGTTCTCGGTGAACTGGTGGGCCGATCGCACCTTGCACCAGAAGGCCACGGTGAAGCTCGGCGACACCAAGCTCGGCGGGCTCATGTTGTTCGCGCTCTTCTTCGGGCTCGTTCTCTTCACGGGTGGATACCTGTGGATGTTGATCCACCGCTTCCGTATCGCGTGGCTCGAGGAGCAAATCGATCGTCGCGGTCTCGATTCCGCGCTGGCCGAGCGACGCGCCGAAGGCGAGCGCGGCGTCGCGCGGGCGGTTGGCGTCGCGGCAATCGGTGGCGACGCATGACGCACGGCGGTTTTGTGCTCGCGGCGTGGATCATCGTGGCCGTCTCCCTCGGGCTGTACTCGATGCGGCTCGTGATGCGCGGGCGAGCGCTCACCCGAGCGGTCGCGCCCGAGCGACGTCGATGGATGCACTCGATCGACGACGAAGTCGGCGATCGATCATGACCGACACCGATCTGACACCACGATTGCGTCCGGCGCGCAAGAAGCGATCGGTCGGCCCGGTCCTGTTGATCGTCGTCGTGACGGTCGCGATCGGCGCGCTGCTGTTCAAGACACTCGGCGATGCGTCGCTCTTCTTCAAGAACGTCGACGAAGCAATCGCGCAACGCGACGACCTCGGTGCGAAGCGGTTCCGCATGCAGGGCACCGTTGTGCCCGGCACCATCACCGACGGCGAGATCGAGGGCCGCGGCGCGGTGCTGTTCACGGTGTCCTACGACGGATCCTTCGCCGATGTCGCGAGCTTCGACAATCCCACCGAGCTGTTCAAGGACGGCATCCCCGTGGTACTCGAGGGCAGGTGGCGGAACTCCGGCGCGCCGATCGGGGGGTTCGCGAACGGCGCACACGACGGCTGGTTCTTCGCGAGCGATCGTACGCTCGTCAAGCACGACGCGTCCTACGAGTCGAAGAACAGCGCACGTTTGAAACAGGCCGAGCTGGGCGGCACGGTGTCGGGCGCGACGCCGGTCACCGGGGTGGCGAAGTGAACGCCACCCTCGGCGGCGCGGCGAACGTGCTCGGGCTTGCGTCGGCTGTTATGGGTGTGGTCACGGTCGGCTATGGCCTCGTGCGGCACCGGCCCGAGCTGGTACGGGTGGGACGCCGCTACGCGTGGCTGACCTTCGCGTGCGCGCTGGCCGCGTTCGTGGTCATGGAACGCGCGCTCATCACACGCGACTTCACCGTCGCGTTCGTGGCCGAGCACGGCTCGAGCCGAACGCCTGCGTTGTTCAACTTCGCGACCTTGTGGTCCGCGCTCGAGGGTTCGATCATCTTGTGGGCCCTCATCCTCACCGGCTACGTGGTCGCCACGGTCGTGAAGTTCCGTACCCGGGTCGACGACCCGTTGTTCGGCTGGGCGCTGCTCACAATGTTCGTCGTGGTGTTGTTCTTCTTCGTGCTGCTCGTCGGGCCGGCAAACCCGTTCAAGGCCTTCGAGCCACCGATCGGGTACGACGGCCCGGGTCCGAATCCGCTGCTTCAGAACCACATCCTCATGGCGTTCCATCCACCGATGCTCTACCTCGGATATGTGGGGTTCACGGTGCCGTTCGCCTTCGCGATCGGGGCGCTCGCGACCGGTCGTGTCGGCGAAGGCTGGCTCGTCGCGACCCGCCGATGGACACTTTTCGCGTGGGGCTTCTTGACGCTCGGCATCGTGCTCGGTTCGTGGTGGAGCTACGAGGTGCTCGGTTGGGGCGGCTATTGGGCGTGGGACCCGGTGGAGAACGCGTCCTTCCTGCCCTGGCTCACCGGCACCGCGTATCTGCATTCGGTGATGGTGCAGGAACGTCGCGGCATGTTGCGGGTGTGGAACCTTTCGCTGCTTTGTGCCACCTTCGCGCTCACCATTCTCGGCACGTTCCTCACGCGGAGCGGGGTTGTGGCGTCGGTGCACGCGTTCAGCAACTCGTCGATCGGGCCGCTGCTGCTCGGGTTCTTCGCGCTCATCGTCGCGGTCACCGTGGGCCTCATCGGCTGGCGGGGAGATCGCCTGCGCGCTCCCGGCCGGATGGATTCGCCGTTGTCGCGCGAGGGGGCGTTCCTCGCGAACAACGTCCTGTTCGGCGCGTTCGCGTTCGTCGTGCTGCTCGGCACCGTGTTCCCCCTCATCGTCGAAGCCGTCAACAACAACCGCATCTCGGTGGGCACGCCCTACTTCGATCGCATGACCATGCCCATCGGCATGCTGCTCCTGTTTCTCATGGCCATTGCGCCGGTGCTGCCGTGGCGAAAGGCCAGCGGCGAGTTGCTGTCGGAGCGGCTCTTGTGGCCGGCTTTGAGCGGCGTCGGTGCGCTGGCGATCGCTCTCTTCATCGGCGCGCGCGGCTTCACGCCGGTGCTCGCGTTCGGCTTCGGTGGTTTCGCGGCCGGCGCGGCGTTGCGCCAGATCGTGCTCGCGTCGCGCCGCCAGGGCTGGCGCGGGTTCGTGGGCCGGGCGAACGGCGGCATGATCGTGCACCTAGGTGTGATCATCGTCGCGGTGGCCTTCGCGTCGTCCTCGTCGTACTCGCACCAACAAGAGCTACAGCTTGTCGCAGGCCAGACCGGCTCCGTCGGCGGGCACGACATCACCTTCGTCGGCGTCACCACCAAGGAGCTGCCCGAGAAGACGCTCACCCAGGCCCAGATCCGGATCGACGACGGCAAGACCTACGCGCCGGGCATAAGCATCTACGCGTTCAGCGGCCAAAACATCGGCACTCCGTCGGTACGGTCGCGGTTCACCGAAGACGTGATGTTGGCGGTCCTCGCGTTCCCCGACGCCGAAGGCCGACCGCTCACGGTGCGGGTCATCGTGCGACCGCTCATCATGTGGCTCTGGATCGGTGGCGCGGTCATGGCGGTCGGCACCGCACTCGCGGCGTTCCCTGGTCGTCGCAGGAACCCGACAGCACCGGTTTCGGCACCGCTGCCCGAACGGGTCGTTCCGGCGTTGGCGGGCGCATGATCGCCATGGGCTCCACCGAGAACCCCGACTCGCCGGTCGCGGTCTCTGCGCCGCGTGCGCGGGTTGCACCGTTCATCGCGCTGGCGGTAGCCCTGGTACTCGCACTGTTCGTGTGGCTGCTCGCGACACGTGACACGGGCGATGCGGCTGCCGTGTCGAGCCCCTTGCTCGGCAAGATCGCGCCTCCGATCAGGGGCACGGGTTTTCGCAATGATGCGTTCGACCTCGACCTACAGCGGGGCAAGTGGGTCATCGTCAACTTCTTCTCGACCACGTGTGTGCCGTGCAAGCTCGAGCATCCCCAACTCGTGGAGCTGGCGACGCGCCACGAGGCCGCCGCCGATCTTGGCATCGTGAGCATCACCTTCGAGGACAGCCCCGCGAAGGTGCGCGAGTTCTTCGAGACGAACGGTGGAACGTGGCCCGTGTTGATCGCCGACACCGGTCGCATCGCGATCAGCTATGGCGTGGCGGCGGTGCCCGAGTCGTACGTCGTCGCGCCGAGTGGCCTGGTGGCCCGCAAGATCATCGGCGGTATCTCGGCCGACGGTATCGATCAGCTTCTGTTGCGACTGGGTTCTTGAGCCGCTCATGGCGACGCGGTCTCGTTTTTTCGGTTGGGCCGTCGTCGGTGCGCTCTTCGTCGCCCTGATGGCGGTTGCGACCTTCGACCGCGACAACGGTCCACAGAACAACGCCGAGCGCGAGTTCTCGCTGGCCGCGCAATTCGCGTGTCCGGTGTGCGACGGCCAATCGGTCGCGGAGTCCGAAGTGCCGATCGCACGCGAGATCCGTAAGGAGATTCGCACCCGACTCGACCAGGGTCAGACCAACACGCAGATCCGCCAGTACCTGGTGGGGCTCTACGGCGACAACATCGACCTCAAGCCGAAGGCCTCCGGCGTCACCGGACTCGTGTGGTTCCTCCCCGTGTTCGCGTTCGTGCTCGCGATCGCCGCTCTCGTCGCCGTGTTCCGGCGGTGGAACAACCAGACACCCGCGGTGGCCACAGACGCGGATCGCGCCCTCGTCGAGCGCGCGCTCGCGCACGCACCCGCGGCGCCCGAGCGCGTTGTGTCTCCGCAGGATCCCGATGACCACGACGACTGAGCGCGGCGCGTCGAGCCGGCGAGTGCTCGACCCCGACGCGCTGGCTGCGCTCGAGGACGAATGCGACTTCCTGCTCCGTTCGCTTGCCGACCTCGAACGTGAGCACGAGGCCGGCGATGTCGACCGGGCCGACTATGCCGCGTTGAAGGACGATTACACCGCGCGGGCCGCGGCGGTGCTGCGCTCGATCGAGCAACGGCGCACGGCGATCGCCGATGCCGCGCCGACTCCCTCGGCCGGGCGCCGGCTCGCCTGGATTGCCGGAATCGTGGTGCTCGCGGTGTTGGCCGGCATCCTCATCGCCCGTGCGTCGGGCACCCGTCGCGCGGGCGACACCGCGACGGGCGACCCGCTCCGCGACACGCGTCAGTTGCTGTCCGACGCGCAGCAGGCGGCTGTCGCAGCGGACTACCCGAAGTCCATCGCGTTGTACACCAAGGCCCTCGACGCCCAGCCGGGCAACGTCGAGGCGTTGACCTACCGTGGATGGAGCAGATTCCGTGACGGCGATGCATCAATGGCCGGGGTCGATCTCGATGCGGCCATCGATCTCGACGCGAAGTACCCCGACGCGCGCGTGTTCCGTGCGTCGGTGTTCGTCGCCGGCAAGCGCTACGACGACGCGGCCGCGCAGCTCGCGGTGTTCGATCGTCTCGACGCCCCGGCGCTGATGGCGCAGATCATCACGTCGCAGCGCCTGCGTGAACGCATCGCGCTCGGCCGGGTCGAGCCCAAGCTCCTGGTCGTGAACCCGCCGCCGTACGCAAGCGTGGGGCTGACCGGCGACGAGGTGTTCCTCGCCGCGCAGCAACTCGACTTCGACACGCGCGTGCAGGACGAGATCACGCTGTACGACCAGCTGCTCAGTGCCGACTCGAAGAACGTGCGGGCGCTCACGTACCGAGCGTGGGTGCTGGCACGATCGGGGGTCCAGCTGCAACAGCCCGCGCTCGTGAACGCCGCGATCAGACTGTTCGACGATGCGGTCGCGCTCGATCCTCAGTATCCCGATGCGCGGGTGTTCCGCGCGTTCACGTACCAGTTCGGCGCGGCGCGGTCGGCGGAGGCAAAGGCCGAGCTCGCGGTGTTCGACGCGCTGGCCGACAAGCCGGCCACACTGGTGGCGCTCATCGACGCGAACAACCTGCGTCGGGCGATCGACGCGTCGCTCGCCGCGAAGTAGCGAAGCGTAGGTAGGGCACGTCGAGCTAGGGCAGGGGAAGGTATCGGGCGGCGACGATGACACCGTCGCGCACGTCGAGATCCCACATCGAACCCTTCGCGCACGCCCGCGGCCCGTGGAGAGGTACACCGCGACCGGTGAGTCGGTCGATGACCTCGGGGATCACGTCGCCGTGGCTGCACAACACGGCGTCGGCGCCGCCCGCCGCGAGCGCGTCGACGAGCTCGAGGGCCCTATCGCCGCGAGCCCCCTCGGCGAGAGCATCGTGCAGTTCCAGCGGCAGACCGAGACGGCCGGCGAGCGGACCGACGGTTTGGCAGCACCGCACCGCCGGGCTCGACAGCAATCTCCCGACCGGCCGGCGGCCCAGCAGTTCGGCGATGGTGCGCGCCTGATCGTGGCCTTTCTCGTCGAGTGGACGATCGATGTCGGGCTCGGACCACGATCTGCGACTGGCGGCCTTCGCGTGGCGGACGAGCGAGATGATCACGGCGGACAAGAATAGGTGTAACGACGGCCGTACGCCGAGGACAACGATGCCATGAGCTTCTTCGAGCGCAATCGCCGCGACCTCGCGAAACGCGGGATGGACCCTGGCCGCCTGCCGTCAGGGCAGTACAACACCGAGCGGTTCCCCGTCCTGCACGTGGGCGACGTGCCCACGTACGACATGCGCACATGGACCTTGCAGATCTTCGGCAACGTCGAGCGTCCCATCACGCTGTCGTGGGACGAGCTCCGTGACCTGCCGTCGGTCGAGATCACAACCGACATCCATTGCGTCACCAAGTGGTCGAAGTTCGACACGGTCTGGCAGGGCGTGCGACTGCGCGATCTGTACGCGCTCGCGGGTATGAAGCCCGACACCCTGCACCTGATCGAACATGCCGAGCACGGCTACACCTCGAATGTGCCCATTGCCGACACCCTGGGTGAAAAGTGCTTGCTCACCTTCGCGTATGACGGGAAGCCGCTCGAGGCCGAGCACGGGTATCCCGCACGCACGCTGATTCCGCATTTGTATTTCTGGAAATCGGCGAAGTGGATTCGCGGGCTCGAGCTCTCGACCACCGACAAGCCGGGCTTCTGGGAAGTTCGTGGATACCACAACTACGGGGATTCGTTCCGCGAGCAGCGGTTCACCCACGACTGAGTTTCGCGTCTCCTCTCTGTGCATCTGAATCGGCGGACGGCTCGTACTACACCACGAGCGGTCCTTCGGCCGTGCCCTTCAACCAGGAGACCAAACCGATGAGAAAGCTACTGGGCGCCTTGGCGTCCATCGTGCTGCTGGCGTTTCTCGCAGTGCCAGCCGCGTCCGCCCAGACGGGTGGAGCGACGATCACGTTGCTGCACGGCATTCCCGCGACGAACGTCGACGTCGAGGTCAATGGTGCAAACGTCTTCACCAACTTCCAGTTCGGTCAGATGCAGAACCTGTCCGCGCTGTCGGGTACCACGCTCAAGGGCCTGAAGGTGAAGGTGGCCGGAACTGCCACTGTCGCGATCGACGCCGGTGACGTGGCCCTCCCCGCGACGGGCAACTACACGGTGGTAGCGCACCTCGACGCGGCCGGCGCACCGAAGCTGTCCGTGTTCTCGAACGACACAGTGGTTCTCGCCGCCGGCAAGGGCCGTCTGACCGTGCGCCACACGGCTGCAGCACCCGCGGTCGATGTGCGGGCCAACGGCGCGGTCGCGTTCGCGAACCTCACCAACCCGAACGAGGCCAAAGCAGACCTCGCCGCGGGCACCATCAGCGCGGACGTCGTGCCGACCGGTGCGTCGAGCCCCGTGGTGATCGGCCCGGCGAAACTCACGATCACGAGCGGCTCGTCGCTCATCGTCTACGCCGTCGGCTCGCTGTCGGGCGGCACGCTGCAGGTGCTCACGCAGAGCATCGACGGTATCGGCACGGTCCCGACCCGTGTCGACTCCGGCAACAGCCCGGTGTCCGACGGCACGTCGACCACAACCCTCGCCCTGCTCGCCGCCTTCCTCATGGTGGGTTCGATCGGTGGCGGCGCACTCGTCGTGCGTCGGGTTCGTGGCTGATCAGTTCAATCGGAACGTCGGTGCGGGAGGGATTCATCCCTCCCGCTTGGCGCGTCCGTGGATCGCCACCGCATGCGCGTTCGTGCTGTTGAGCGGCTGCGGTGGCCGCGCGGAAAGTTCGATCAGAAGTGTCGAGGCGTCGACGGCGCGCGACGATTCGTCATCGGTGGTATCACCCGCGGCCGTGGCCCCCGTGACAACGAGCTCGTTGTCGCCGCTCGCCGCAGCGATCGTGCCTGCCGGGTCAGCGTTGTATGACCCGCGTGCTCACACATCCGGTGCCGCACCAGTGTCGATCACCCTCGGCGGCGCCGGCATCCGTGACGCCCCGATCGTCGCCGTCGGTGTCGACTCCCGCGGCGCCTTCGACGTGCCCGGGGTCCGCGAAGTTGGTTGGTATAGGTTTGGACCACGTCCCGGTGACGCAGGGAGCGCGGTCCTCGCCGCACACATCGCGTTCAACGGGGTCGACGGTGTGTTCCGTCGGCTGGCGTCGGTACTGGTCGGTACCAGCGTGACCGTAGGGTCGGCCGACGGGTCGACGCGAGCGTTCATCGTCGCCGCCGTCGAGCGCATCGACAAGGACGAGTTGCCGGCCGAGCTGTTCGCCACGTCGGGGCCGTCTCGGCTCGTGCTCATCACCTGCGGCGGCGCCTTCAACCGCGAGCGCAGCAGCTACGAGGACAACATCGTGGTGACCGCAGTGCCGGTGACGACGGGGACTCAGGTGCGATAAGCGCGCAGCCGCGCGATCACGTCGGGCAGCGCGTCGGCGAACGCGTCGAGGTCGACTTCGGCGGTGTTCCAGCCGACCGACACGCGCAACGACCGGTGTGCGTCGGCGCCCATTGCCTCGAGCACCGGGGAGGGTTCGAGGCCCTCGGACGCACACGCGCTACCGGAGTGCACCGCGATGCCGCGCCGGTCGAGGTCGAGCAGCACCGCCTGCGGCTCGATGCCGTCGATGCCGAGGCACAAGATGTGCGGTGCGCGTGCGCTCGGATCACCGAAGCGGCCTACACCGTCGATCTTCGTGGCTGCCGCGGCGAGGCGTTCGACCTGCGCATGCGCGCGAGCGGCCTCGGTGGCGAGCGTGTGGGGCTGGGCCAGTTCGTCGCAGGCCGCCGCGAACCCCGCGATGCCCGCGGCGTTCTCGAGGCCGGCGCGGCGGGCTCGTTCCTGCTCACCGCCGAGCAACAACGCTCGGACACGCACGCCCCGGCGCACGAGCAGTGCGCCCATGCCTTGCGGGCCCCCGAACTTGTGCGCGCCGATGCTCAAGAAGTCTGCTCCGAGTGCGCCGAAGTCGATCGGGAGATGCCCGGCGGCCTGCGCGGCGTCGACGTGCACGAGCACGCCGCGTTCGCGACATTGGGCCACGAGCTCGTGCACGAGCTGGACGGTGCCGACCTCGTGGTTGGCCCACTGCAGGTGCACGAGCGCGGTGTCGGGTTCGATCGCGGCGACGAGCGCCTCAGGGCCCACGCGCCCCACCGTGTCGACTCCCACCACCGTGACGCGTCCGGCGCGTTCCGCGGCACGGCGCACGGCGGAATGCTCGATCGCGGCGAAGACCTGGTGCGCGCCGCGCTCGCTCGCGCCCCACACCGCCATGGCGATCGCCTCGGTCGCGCCGCTCGTGAACACCACCTCGCGTGGGCGTGCTCCGAAAAAGCTGCCGACGGTTTCGCGTGCACTTTCGATCGCCACGCGGGTGGCCATTCCTTCGTGATGAATGCGGCCCGGATCGCCGGCCGGGCGATCGAAGGCAGCGACCATCGCTTCGCGCGCCGTGGCGCGCAGTGGCGAGGTCGAAGCGTGGTCGAGGTAGTGCCGAGCCATGAACGCCAGGTCAGGCCGAGACGTTGGTGATGCACACGTCGTCGCCCATGGGCAACGATGACTGGAGGTCGGTTT
>JANMVY010000717.1:0-5430 GCA_031393535.1 Actinomycetes bacterium
CGAACACCTCGGTGACCTCGGGGAACGGCCAGGTGACGGTCTCGGTGGCGAAGTCGGGACTCGACATCGGGATGTAGCCGTAGTCGCCGGTGGAGAACCGCGTGCGGCGGTCGGCGAGCATGGCATCGCGCAGGCGGCGGAAGCCGATTGATCCGTGCACCCGCTGCATGTTGCGCAGACCGTCGACGACCGGGATGGTCGACACCAGGCACTTCACCCGCGCGTCGGTGGCGCCCACGATGAGCGCGTGGCCCCCGCTGTAGGAGATGCCCCACACGCCGATGCGGTCGGGGTCGACGATGGCGAGCGTCTCGGCGTAGCTGATCGCGTTCTTGTAGTCCTCGATCTGGTCCCAGGGATCGAGGTGCTGGCGGGGCGTTCCGTCACTGTCACCGAACCGCCGGTAGTCGAACACCAGGGCCGCGCAACCGGCCCTGACGAACGCCGCGGCGTAGTACGGCTGCACGAGCTCCTTCACGTAACACCAGCCCCCGGCCATGACAACGATGGGGAACGGTCCGTCACCTTCGGGTTTGTACAAGTGGCCGCGCACGATGTCACCGGCGCTCGTGAACTCCACGTCCTGTGGCATCTTCTTCCCCCGGTCAATGGTGGGCCTGGCGGGCGGCGCAGGCCGTGACCATGTCACGCGTAATCGGGCGGGCGCGGAATGTCAATGCGGCGGACGGTCAATGCGGCGGACGGTCAATGCGGCGCAATGGCAATGCGGTAGCGTCGTTGGCGCTACATCGGCCGCAGGCGTACTACGGGACCGGCCGTACACACGAAGAATGCGAGGTCGTGCGATGACCACCGCGGGACCGGGCACGATCGTGCTGCGCAACGAGGACGAGCCGCTCCTGCGAGGCGTGGCGCAGTACCTCCCCGACCTCCAGTGGGGCCAACTACACGCGGTGTTCGTCCGCTCGACGGTCGCGAGCGGCCGCATCGCCGCCATCCGCACCGAAAGAGCGACCGACGCCGAAGGTGTGATCGGCGTGTTCACCGGGTCCGATCTCGACCTCGAACCGATACGAGCCCACACCAGCGGCATCCCGCCCGCGCTGTTCGACCGTCCTCCGCTGGCCGTGGAGTTCGTCCGGTTCGTGGGCGACCCGGTGGCGGTCGTCGTGGCCGACACGTTGTCGGCGGCCACCGATGCCGCTGAGCTCGTCGAAGTCGACTACGAGACGCGGCCGGTGCTCATCGACCCCGAAGCCGCGCTCGCGCCGGGTGCGTTCGTCGTCTACCCCGCCAATGGCAGCAACCAGAGCAACGAAACATCGATGCCCCACGACGGCGATGTCATGGCCGGTGCCGATGTGGTGGTGCACGGGAAGTTCCTCAACACGCGGGTGTCCGCGGCGCCGATGGAGACCAACGGCTCGCTCGCCATCCCCGAACCCAACGGCGGCGTCACCGTGTGGGCCTCCACCCAGCGGGTGCATGCGCTGCGCGACGAGCTCGCCCACGTGCTCGGCGTCGAACGTGCGATGGTCAGAGTGGTCACCCCGCAGGTCGGCGGCGGCTTCGGGGCCAAGTACGACACGGCCGCGGAGACCGCAGTGGTGGCCGCCGTCGCGCGGCGCTTGCAGCGGTCGGTGTCGTGGCACGAGACGCGCGCCGAGAGCATGGTGGCGATGTTCCACGGCCGGGGCCAGGTGCAGCGCGTCGAGCTCGGGCTGAAACACGACGGCACGTTCGTGGGGATCCGGGCACGGCTCATCGGCGACGCCGGTGGGTACCCGATGATCGGTGCGTTGATCGTCGGTGCGAGCTTGCGCATGCTGGCCGGCCCGTACGCAATCGCGCGGGTCGACGGTCACGCGGTGGCGGCCGTGACAAACACGACACCCGTGGGGGCGTACCGCGGTGCAGGGCGCCCTGAGGCGTGCGCCATGATCGAACGCATCATTGACATCGCCGCGCTCGAGTTGGGTCTCGACCCGGTGGAACTGCGCCGCCGCAACCTGCCGCCGGTCGACGCGTTCCCGCTGAAGGTGGCCACGGGGTACACCTACGACTGCGGCGACTACCACGCCGCGCTCGACACGGCACTGGCGCTGTTGGACTACGACGCGCTGCGTGTACAACAGGCCGCGCGACGCGCCAGCGGCGCGGTCAAGCAGCTGGGCATCGGCGTCATCATGTGGCTCGACGCCACCCCGATGAACCGCCCGGGCGAGTACGCATCGGCCGACATCACGGTCGGGCCGGCGGGCACCCTCGACGTCGCTGTGCGAACCGGCACCATGGATCACGGGCAGGGTCACGCCACGTCGTGGGGCCTCATCCTGTCGGGCATCCTCGGGGTTCCCGTAGAGAGCGTGCGGCTGGTCCAAAGCGACACTGCCGTGATCCCGAAAGGCGAGGGAACCGGCTCGGCCCGCTCGCTGCAGACCACAGGGAGCTCGGTGAGTCGGGTCGGGGGTCATCTGCTCGACCAGGCCCGCGCGGTGGCCGCCCACCTGCTCGAAGCATCGACCGACGACATCGTCGTCACCTCCGACGGGTGCCTTTGCGTGGCCGGCACCCCGACGCGCGCCGTGACCTGGCTCGAGGTGGCGGCCGCCGCCACCCAGCCGGCCGGGCTTCCCCCCGAAGTGGCGGCCCTGCTCGGCCCGCGCGGGCTCACCGCCGAATCCGACCTCGACAACGAAGGCCCGACGTTCCCCTACGGCACCCACGCCGCAGTGGTCGAGGTCGACACCGAGACCGGGGTCGTCGAGCTGATCCGCTTCGTCGCCGTCGACGACTGTGGCACGGTGATCAACCCGACGACGGTCACCGGGCAACAACACGGGGGCATCGCCCAGGGCGTGGCCCAAGCCTTGTACGAAGAGGTCGTCTACGACGCCGACGGGAACCCTCGCACGGCGAGCTTCGCCGATTACCTGATCCCCAGTGCTGCCGACCTGCCCTCGTTCGAAACCCACCGCATCGAGACGCCCACGTTCCGCAACCCGCTGGGTGCCAAGGGCATCGGCCAGGGCGGTGCGATCGGGGCCACCCCGGCGGTGCAGAACGCCGTGATCGACGCGTTGACCCACCTCGGTGTGCGCCACATCGACATGCCGCTGTCGCCCCAGCGGGTGTGGCGGGCGATCGCCCAGGGCGGTCTGACACGGCCCGCCACGGCCTGACTGCGATCACCGAGGCGCAGTACCATCGAAGTCGTGGCTCGTGCTCGTGTCGAGCCTCGTGGAGGACACCGTGCACGACTACGCCCACATCCCGCCACCCCCGCCCGCCCCATCTCCGTACTTCGCGCCCCCCGTAGCCACGCCTGTCGGGCCCTCGCGGCGTCGCGGGTGGGTCGTCGGTGCTGGTGCGTTCGCGGTCGTGGCGCTCGTGTTCGGCGTGCTCGCGCTCACCCGGGGCGGTTCGCACAGCCCGTCGTCCGCGCTCGCGGCCGCCGCGGCGCGCACTGAGGCGCAGACGTCGGCGCGCGTCGAGATGACGATGGTGCTGCCGCTCGCCGGGATCACCGCACCGTTGACGGTCAGCGGCGAGGTCGACTTCACCAGTGGAGCCAGCCGATTCGTGATCGATCTCTCGGGCCTGGTGGGTGCGAGCAAGGGACAACTCGCGCCCGACCAGACCCGCGTCGAGCTCGTCACCAAGGGTCTCGTGAGCTACATGAAGATCCCCGGCCTCGATGCCCTCACCGGGGCCTCGGGCAAGTGGATCAAGCTCGACAGTGCCGCGCTCGCCAAGGGCCGGAGCGGTGTCGATCTCGAGAACCTGTTCGCCCAGCAGCGCAACGACCCGTCGCAGATGCTCGACCTGCTGCGCACGCACGCACAGTCGGTCACCGAGGTCGGGCGCGACAACGTGCGCGGGGTGGCCACAACGCGTTCCACCGCCAAGATCGACATTGCGCAGCTCTACCGCGCACGCGCAGTCGTCGTTGATGAAACCCGGCTTGCCGCCGCGGTCGAGCAATTTTCGGGTGGTGTCATGACGGTTGACGTGTGGATCGACGATGCCGGGTTGGTCCGTCGCCAGGCGATCGCGGTACCGAGCGCCGCCGGCGTGCTCACGTACAACATCGAGTTCTTCGACTTTGGTGCACCGGTGCATGTGACGGTGCCGGCGGACCGCGACGCGATCGACCTGACGGCGCTGATCGGCACCCGGTGACCGCACGCGGCACCCCGACGATCACGCCACGAGGTCGCTTGCTCGCACGAGCGTGAACCCCTTGTCGCGGATCGCACCGATCAGCGACTCGAACACGTCGATGGTTCCCTGGTGCTGGGCATGCAGGCTCACGAGCGAACCGGCCTGGATACCCGCGACCACGCGTGACCGCACCGCCGTCGAGCCGGGGTCCTGGTAGTCGAGCGGGTCGGTGTCGAAGCCGAGCACGATCGGATACCCGGCCTTGCCCGCCTCTTCGTTGATGAGCGTGGTGGTCGAGTTGCTGCCCGAGGGGCGGAACCACCGACCGGCGGTGCCGGTCACGTCGCGCAACACCGTGGCGCAGCGTTGGATCTCGGTGGCGACGACCGCGCGTGTTTGGTCAGGGAGCGACAAATGCGAATACGTGTGGTTGCCCACGTCGTGGCCGGCGTCCGCGCTGCGCCGGCCGAGATCGCGGTTCTGTTCGAGCCATTGACCGACGAGCAACATGGTGAGGGGCACGTCGAGCGACTTGGCCATGTCGAGGAGCCGGCCGACCTGGGCGACGGTGCCCTCGGTGTGAAACGTGAGGGCGACGCGCGTGGTGGTGGCTGCGCCCTTGCTCACATAGCGCGCGGGGCCAGTCGGTGCCGTGGTGGTCGAAGCACGGGCGGTGGTGGTGCCGCCTGCAATCGCGGTCGTCGTGGCGGGCGCGTTGGTGGCGGGCGCGTTGGTCGTGGGCGCGTTGGTCGCGGGCGGCGTGCTCGGGGCACCGCCCGCGGGTGCCCGCGTGGATTCGCCCGACGTGCTGCATGCGGCGACGCCCAGACCCGCGAGGCCGAGCACGAACTGACGACGGTCGAGGCGCACGGGCGGCGACGCTACCGGCTCAGGTCGTGCGGAAGGCGTCGATCATCGCCTTGGCATCGCCGAGCGGATAAAGGATCGGACACGTGCAGCCGTGCGCGACGTACTCGGCGACCTTTGCTCGTGCGTCGTCCGCGGTACCCGACGCGGTGAGCATCTGCACGATCTCGTCGGGCACCAGCGTGCTGGCCGCCTCGACCTGCGCATGGGTCGCGGGCCAGGTGAGCACCTCGCCGACCTTGTCGAGCAACGACTGTGGCACACCCGATGCCTTCATGATGTGCGGCTGTTGACCGAGATACTGCGTCACCATCATGCGGGCCATGTCGAGCGCGGTTTGGCGATCCTCGTGCACGCTGCACACCACGAGCTGCGGGCGGTCGATGTCGTCGAGGGTGCGCCCGGCCTTCGCCGCGCCGCGCTCGAGGGCCTCGATCG
>JANMVY010000200.1:0-2122 GCA_031393535.1 Actinomycetes bacterium
TCACACTGACGCCACGCGCCGGCGTTCGCGCACGTCGCCGAAGTAGGCGGCGACGAGCGGGTTGAACACATCGGCGCGTTCCCATTGCAGGAAGTGGCCCGCCCCGGGGATCACGACGGGGCCCGTACGATCGCGAAACGCTATTTCGCAACAGTGCACGAAGTCGGGGCCGACCACCTGATCATCGGGACCGTACAACACGAGGGTCGGCAGTTCGACCGCGCGCCCCATGAGCGGCGGCTCGCTCATCGGGCGACCGTGCGCGAGCTGATACACGGCCCAGGACGCGCGCAGATGCGCCGCGTCGGCGAAAGGTTCCGTCATGAACGCGATGTCGGCGGCCGTGAACGTGCCGGGTGATCCCCACAAGCGGTGGCCGTACATCTCACCGATGTAACGCCGGCGCTTCGCGTCGGTGTCGAGCTCGGCCGCGAGCTCGTCGGGTGTGGCTCCCTGACGCAAGCGATAGTCGCCAGTGGGGCCGTCGTTGATCGCGCGGATGCTGCTCACATCGATGCCGGCCGCCACGTACTCGTCGACCAGCATCGGCGGCACCGTGTTGAAGAACACCAGCTTGTCGGCATAGTCGGGGAAGCGATGCACGAAGTCGACGAGGACCGCTCCCCCGACATCGCCCCCTACCACTCCGACGTGTTCATGTCCGCAGACATCATGGGCCAGCGCGTACAGGTCACGGCTGTAGGCAGCAAGGTCGTACACGTCGTCTGCGTCGAGATCGCTGTCGCCGAAGCCGCGCAGGTCGGGCACGATCACTTCGTACCCGGAAGCCACGAGCGGCGCGATGTTGCGCCACCAGATGCGTTTGGTCTCGGGATAGCCGTGCACGAGCAGCAACGGGTAGCCGCCGATACCTTCGCGCACGTAGGCGAGCGAGAGTCCGTCGCGGACCTCGCTGCGGTGAATGGTGAACGCGTCCGCGGCCGGCGTGGGTGGCTGGGCCGGACGCAGCCGGAGGTCGTAGTGCATCCTCGGAGTCTGCCTCGCATGCGACGCCAGTGCGCTCGGCCCCTTGCAAAGAGCGAACGGGTGTTCGATACTGGAGAGGTGGATCCGCTTCCCCTGTCACTGTTCGCCTCAGGCGAGCCTGCCCTCGCGAGCGACGCGACGATCCAGCGTCACCACCTCGATCGCACGTCGTGGGTCGACATCTCATGTGGGTGGCTGCGCGGTGGTGACGAACTGCTCGACGAACTCGTACGCGACCTACCGTGGCGCCACGGGCGCCGCCTGATGTGGGGCAACTGGGTCGATGAACCTCGGTTCACCACCGGCGTTCGCCTCAATGGCGCCACTCCCCTGCTGCGCACCATGGCGAGCGCGCTGAGCACCATCTATGCAACGCCGTTCGACGCGTGCTGGTGCAACTACTACCGCGACGGCCGTGACAGCGTCGCGTGGCACGCGGACCAAGAAGGCAAAGTGCGGCGCGACCCGCTCGTGGCAATCGTCTCGCTCGGGGGGCCGCGCTCGTTCGCACTGCGACCCATGGGCGGGGGTGGGTCACGATCTTTCACCCTGCACTCGGGCGACCTGCTCGTGATGGGTGGGTCCACACAGCACCATTGGCAACACGCCATACCGAAATGCGCACGCGCCGCCCCGCGGCTGAGCGTCACCTTCCGACGCGGCTGACCGACGACTCACCGACGCGGCCTACTGCCTCGTGATCTGGTGCGCAGTGGCGATGAACACGCCCGCGGCCGAAGCCGTGACCTCGCCGCCGTGGCGCAGCTCACCCAGTACGAACGTCTTGCGCCCCTCGACACGATCGAGCCAGGACTCCATCGTGAGCGGCACGCGCAGCGGTGTGCCCCGGATGTACTTCACCGTGAGCGTGCCGGTGAACCCCGGGCACTCGTTCGCGATCGCGCACGCACCGAGCAGCTCGTCGAAAACCAGCGCTATCACCCCGCCGTGTACCAGGCCCGGCGGCCCGTTGTATGCAGACTGGAGCGTCACGCGACCGTGCACGCGGCCGCCGTCGTCCGCCCACATTTCCACCGGTGGGGCAACCGGGTTCCTCCGCCCGACGATCGGGCTGTAGGGGAAGTAATCGTTCGGCGTACCCGTGAATGAGGTGCGCAGGCCGGTGTCGGCTCCG
>JANMVY010000257.1:0-10260 GCA_031393535.1 Actinomycetes bacterium
GGCCGATTGAGGCAGTTGCACGTCGTGGAGTGTCCACGACTCCGTCGAGCTCGAGAAGCTGGGCCGGCCCACGGTGGTGTTCACCACCACGAAGTTCGAGTTGCTCACGAACAAGGTGGCCGCGAACTTCGGCCTGCCGAATGCTCGTATCGTCTCCGTCGCGCATCCGTTGGGCGGAACCGACGCGGATACCATTCGCAGTTGGGCCGACGCGGTGGTCGATGCGGTCGTGGCCCGGCTCACCGCCGGCTGATCGAGTGCTCGCGTGAGGCTTCGGACACCGATCAAACGGGGCGATCAGCAAGCCGTGAACCAGGGGGAGACACAGACATGAACGCGGTGGTCAACAGCGGCACCGAGGTCTCCGTGGTGGTGCTGCATCCATGAGCATCACGATCGATCACTCGGGCAAGGTCGCGCTCGTCACGGGTTCAGGTGCGGGCATCGGGCGCGAGATCGCACGCTGGCTGGCTCGCGCCGGGGCCGCGGTTGCGGTCAACGACATTCGCGCCGCCAATGCCGAGGCCGTGGTGGCCGAGATCGAGGCCGAGGGCGGGCGGGCGGTCGCGGTGGTGGCGGACTGCCGCGACGACGCGCAGGTCGAGCGCATGGTGACCGACGTAGTCGACTCGCTCGGCGGGCTCGACATCGCGGTCAACAACATCGGCATGTTGCCAAAGGGTCGCAACGCGATCCCGTTCGTCGACATGGACGGCGACTATTGGCGCGACCTTCTCGACCAGAACCTGGTGCTCGCCGCGTTGTCGGCGCGGGCCGAGGCGCGTGTGCTGCTCGAACAGGATCGTGGTGGCGTGATCATGTTCGTCACCTCCGGTGAGACCACTCGCCCGTCGCCGTTCAACTCGAGCTATGCCGCCTCGAAGGCTGCGCTCAACCACCTCACCACGTCGCTCGCGGTCGAGCTCGGCCTCTGCGGTGTCCGCGTGCTCGCGATCGCGCCGGGCACCACGCTCACCGAGACGGTTCGGGCCGCGTTCACCGACGATCACGTGGCGCAGATCGTCGAATCGACCGCGCTCAAGCGTGCCGTCGAGCACGACGAGCTCGCCCGGTTGTGCGTGTTCTTGGCCAGTGATCTCGCGCGTTGCATCACGGGCCAGTTCATCATCGCCGACGCCGGCGCGTTCTTGTCGCGCTCGCGGCCGCGTAACCTCCGACACGACCAGACCGAGCTCACGAAAGGCGATCCCCGTGCTCGATGAAGCAACAATTACCCCCGCACTCGACGAGGTGCGCGCCCTGGTCCAAGCCGATGGCGGCCACATGGAGCTGGTGTCGCTCGACGGCTCGGCGGGCACCGTGAGTCTGCGGCTGGTGCTCGAAGGCGCGTCGTGCGAGGAGTGCGTGATGCCTCGCGACTTCCTCGAGCAGATCGCGCTCGACATCCTGCGCCGGAGCACGTCTGCGGTCTCGTCGGTGTCGATCGACGACCCGCGCGAGCATGCCGGCTATGTGCCGAAGGAGCACTGACGACATGACACAGACCTGCCGCGCTGCGGTGTTCACGGGGAACGACACCTACGAGGTGCGCGAGTTCCCGATTCCCGATCCACCACCCGGTGGCGCCTTGATCAAGGTCGAAGCCGTCGGGCTGTGCGGCAGTGACGTCGCGCAGTTCCACGGCGTGCATCTGGTACCCGGCGCATCGATGTTCCCGGTGATCCCCGGCCATGAGACGGTCGGTCGTGTCGTCAAGCTCGCGCCCGACGCGCAACTCGGGGTCGTCGAAGGCGACCGGGTAGCGGTCGACGAGGTCCTCTCCACCACCGACGGGTTCCGTGTCTACGGATACACCGACATGACCCGTGAGGGGTCGCTCGGCCTGTGGGGCGGCTACGGCGAGTACATGGAGATCTTCGCCGGTACGAAGCTGCACCGCATGACCGACCGCTATCCCGCCGAGCAACTCACCCTCTTCGAGCCGCTGGCGAACGCGGTCAACTGGACCGACCTCGCCGGCGTGAAAGAAGGCGACAGCGTCGTCGTCCAAGGTCCGGGCCACCAGGGGCTCGCAGTACTCGAAGCGGTACTCGCGAAGAAGCCCAGTCAGGTGTTCGTCACGGGTACCTCCGACGATGCGTTGCGGCTCGATACGGCCCGGGCCATCGGCGCGATGCACACGATCATGGTCGATCAGGTCGATCCGGTCGCGTACGTCGCCGACCACACCGCGGGCGCGATGGCCGACGTCGTCATGGACATTGCGTCGGTCGTGCACACCGTGCCGTTGTGCATCGATCTGGTGCGCTGGAACGGGCGCGTGCTGCTCGCCGGGCTCAAGCATTTCAAGCCGATCCCGAACTTCGTCACCGACATGATCGTGATGAAGGCGTTGACGGTGTGCGGCGGTAGCGGGTTCACCAACGAGTCGATGCGCCGCGCGGTCGAGATGCTCGAGACAGGCGAAGCCCACAGCGATCTGCTGCTCGGCGAGGTGTTCGGTCTCGGTGACATCGATGAAGCCATGGCACTGCTGGCACGAACGATCCCCGGTCGCGATGCGGTCCGCGTCGGTCTGCGGCACGGGTAGGGCGACGATGACCTGGCTCGCCCAAACCGCAACCGGCTCGACGTCGCTCGACGAGGTCTACCGGCTCACCCCGAATGTCTACGATCGGTTCTTGGCGCTCGAACGTGGCGTGTGGACCTCGCCCGCGCTCGACCCGTCGATGCTCGAGGTCGCGCGCCTGCGCATCGCGAAGCTCGTCGGATGCTCGCACGAGCTCGAACGGCGTATGCCCGAAGCGCTCGCCGCCGGGCTCACCGAAGCCAAGATCGCCGAGCTCGCGCAATGGCCGTCATCGCCGTTGTACACCGCACGCGAGCGGATGGTGCTCGCGTTCTGCGAGAGTTACGTCATCGACGCGCATTCGGTCACCGACGCGCTGTGTGCGCGACTCAACGAGCAGTTCTCACCCGCCGAGCTCTCGGCGCTCACCATCGCCATCGCGTTGTTCGACGCAATGGCCCGATTCCGCACCGCGCTCGACGCGTAGGAGGATCCATGCGTATCCCGGTACCCGAAGGCGGCATGTCGCTGTTCGACTGGCAGCCCGAGCTGTTCGCCACATTCAACATGTTCTACGGCGTGCTGTGGAGCGAAGGCACTCTTGATCAGGCGACCAAGGAGGTTGGTCGCATCCGCAACGCGCGGGTTGTCGACTGCGGCATTTGACGCAACCTTCGCTTTGCAGGTGCAAAGCAGCAGGGGCTCGACGAGTCGCTCGTGGAGCAGATCGAAGACGGCTATGCCGACTCGGCGCTGCCCACTCGGTTCAAGCTCGCGATCGAGTACGCCGACGTCTTGATCCGCTATCCGGCGGGGCTCACCGATGACCTTCGCGGCCGATTGTCCGCGGAGTTCACCCCGGCCGAGATCGTCGAGCTCACCACGACCGTCACGATCGCGTCCGCCTTCTCCAAGGCGGCGATCGCGTGGGGTCCGCCGCCGCAGATCCCGCTGATGGAGGCGCCAACCCCGACACCGGGACGTTCGGTCACCGACTGATCTTCGGCTCGGGACGCATGCGGGTAGGACCGCGGGTACGAGAGCCGACCACCACGACCACCCCGACAGCCGCGCACACGACAACCACGCCGACCACCTGCAGCGGCCGGAGCGACTCACCGAGGAAGAGCGCCGCGCCGGCGGTGCCCAGCACCGGCTCGCCGATCGCGATGACAGACGCAAGCGAGACATCGATCGAGCGATAGGCCCACACCATCAGCGCGTGGCCGACGAGACCCGGCACGAGCGCGAGCGCGACGACACGCCACCAATCGCCGCTGTGCATCTGGCCGAGCGAATGACCCCCGAGCACCATGCCGAGCGACGTGAACACCAACGCTCCGGCGTTTGCGACCACCAGCCAGGTGAGCGTGGCGACGCCGCGGGACCGTACCCGCTTCGATGCGAACGTGAAGGCCACCCATGCCATCACGTTGACGATCGAGATCAGCACGCCGAGTCGTGGGTTGCTGCCATGGTCGTCGCTGTTGGCGACCACCAGCGCGATACCTCCGACGGACACCAACGCGAGCAACAAGACGAGTGGTGTGGGGCGCTCGCCGAACTGCCACGCGGCGAGAGGCATGATCAGAAGTGGCGCAAGCGCGTAGATGAGCACCACGATCGCCACGCTGGTCAGCTGAATCGACGCGAAGAAGATGATCACGTGAACGGAGAACAACACTGCGGCGGGTGCGCTGGCCCAGAGCTCGGCTGCGGTGAAGCGATGTCGAGTGGCAAGGGCGAAGATGCCCAGTGCACTCACGGCGAAGACTTCGCGCCAGGTCAACATCACGAGGGTCGGCGCACGGATCGATTTGCCGAGCACCGCCGCGCTCGCCCAGAACAACGTCGCCGCGACCGCGGCGGTCACACCCGCTGCCGCGGGCGCCGGTGACCCGACCGGGCGACTCACGCGGGGCGGACTGCGAGCCCGAGGTGGGTGCGCAAGGTTGCAGCGTCGGTGGCCGGCATGAGGCATGCGTAGTCACGGCATACGTATGCGCCGTCGGTGTCTCGGCCCTCCCACAGCGGTGAGTCGAACGTTTCGCCCCACGCCAGCACCGCGTTCGGAAGGAATGCGTGCTGCGCGACCGCCACAAGCTCAGGCTGGTCGCCGCTCACGACGACCTCGGTGATACCGGTGACGAGCAGGTCGAGCGCGGCGAGCGCGTGGCCGAGCGCGGTCGGGTGATCGGCCGCGACGCCGCCGATGAGGCGCAAGATGTCGGTGGCGCGGTCTCGATAACGGTCGACGCCGGTGAGCGCCGCGAGTCGCAGCAGCGCCACCGCGGCGAGGCTGTTGGCCGACGGGCTGGCGTTGTCGAGGATGTCCTTCGGTCGCGTGAGCAGGCGTTCGGCATCGGTGCCGGTGCTGTAGAGCCCGCCGTTGTCGTGATCCCAGAAGAGCTCGAGCATGTCATCCGCGGTGCGTGCTGCATCGGTGATCCAGCTCGCTTCGCCCGTGGCTTCGGCGAGGCGTACGAACGCGTCGACGATCGCGGCGTAGTCCGCGGCGTATGCGAGGTGGCGCGCCCCCGAGTCAGCCTGCCACGAGCGGTACCACCGGCCGTCGACGCAAAGTTGCGTGCGCAGAAACGTGCCGTTCGTACGCGCCGCCTTCAACCAGCGCTCGTCACCCGTGGCTGCCGCGGCCTCGGCGAGGGTGGCGAGCATGAGCCCGTTCCATTCGGTCAACACCTTGTCGTCGAGGCCAGGCTTGACCCGCTGAAGGCGCGTCGCGTGCAGCGACGCACGCGCGGCCTCGATGTGGGGAGGTCGCGCGAGATCACCACGGACTGATCGCACCAAGATGTTGTGACCCTCGAAGTTGCCCTGGTCGGTGACGCCGTACCAATCGATGACTTCGTCGACGTGCGCGCCCAGCCCGGCCTCGATCAGCACGTCGCGGACCTCGTCGCGCGACCACACCGCGAACTTTCCTTCTTCGCCCTCGCTGTCGGCATCCTCGGCTGAGTAGAAACCGCCGTCGGCGTGGGTCATGTCGCGCAGGACGTACTCAATGGTCTCGCGGCACACCTGCAGGTAGCGCGGTTCACCGGTGACCTGCCACGCGTGAAGGTACAGGCGCGCCAACAACGCGTTGTCGTAGAGCATCTTCTCGAAGTGGGGCACGACCCAATGTGCGTCGACCGAGTAGCGCGCGAAACCGCCGGCCAGGTGGTCGTAGATACCGCCGCTGGCCATTGCGTCGAGGGAAGTGGTGACGATGCGGAGCACATCGTCGTCGCCGGTTAGCGCGTGAAGGCGCAGCAAGGCTTCGTGCGACATCGTCTGGGGGAACTTCGGTGCGCCGCCGAAGCCGCCCCACGCCGCGTCGTGTTGTGCGCGCAGCGCGGCGCCCGCGCGGTGCAGCATCTCGATACCCGGTCGCGTCGGGTCGGCGGTGATCCTGGCCTGGGCGGTGATGGCCTCGGTGATGCGATCGGCTTGCTCGAGCAGGTCGTCGCGGCGATGCAACCAGACGTCGTGAATGTTCTCCATGAGCTGGCTGAAGGACGCCATGCCGTGCCGCGGCGAGCTCGGGAAGTACGTGCCTCCGAAGAACGGGCGTCCGTCGGGTGCGAGGAACACCGTCATGGGCCAGCCGCCGCGACCGGTGAACGCCTGCACCGCGTCCATGTAGATGCTGTCGACGTCGGGGCGCTCCTCGCGATCGACCTTCACATTGACGAACAAGGCGTTCATGATCGTCGCAGTGGGGCCGTCCTCGAACGACTCGTGGGCCATCACGTGGCACCAGTGACACGACGAGTACCCGACCGAAAGCAGGATCGGCTTGTTCTCCGCGCGGGCTTTCGTGAACGCCTCCTCGCCCCATGGATACCAGTCGACCGGATTGTCGGCGTGCTGGCGTAGGTAGGGGCTCGACTCGTTCGCGAGACGGTTCATCGCAATGAGCCTATGGGGACTCCTCCAATCCTCTCGTCCCGGGCCGAGGCGGTTTGGTCGGCGCGCATGGTCGACGAGCCCGCCATCAGCACGAACACCGCGCCGACGCTTTCACCTGTCGAGCATCCCCTCGACGAGTTCTACGAGAAGCTCAACGCGTTCAAGGCGCTCCGCAACAGCGACCAGGCCGCGGCCGACGCGTTCATGGCTGCGCTCGGAGGGCGAGGCAAGGTCGAAGAGGAGATGATCCTGCAGTTGGCGGCGTGGAAACCGCTGTACCGCCCCGACCGATTCGAGGGAGCGCACCACAACGCGATGCGTGCGGTCGAGGTGTTGTACCGCAACGGGCACCGGAACGCGAAGGTGCCGAGTCTCGGTCCGCTGACTTTTTTCGCCAAGTACTTCGTCAAGGTCTTCACGCAATTGATCGTGAGCGACCACGTGCAATCGGTGGTCGGGTCGATCACCAACCTGTACACGCGACGCTGGACATCGGCACCGAAGGGCACGCCCGACGCGGCGATGCTGCGACGGGCCGCATGGCACCTCGAACGGGTCGCGCCGGGCTACAAGGGTCGCAGTCTTGCGTTGCCGACCTTCCTTCTCGGTGGCGCGTTCCTGTCGTCGATCAGCTCGCTCATGGGCAATCTCGTCGACTCGGGCAAGAAGAACACCGCTGTGCTGGTCGGCCTGCTCGTTGCGGTGTACCTCGTGTTATTCGCGCTCGGATGGTGCCTGCTGCGCGGCGCCGCCGTCGCTCGCACGCGTATCAAGCTCGCGCTCGACGAGCCGTTGAAGATCCTGTGGGACACGGTCGGCGCGGCCGGCAATCCGCCGAAGGACCAGGCGATGGACTTCGCGTTGTACGCGTTTATCATCCTCGGACTGTCGGCCATCGTCGTCCCCGCCGTGGTCGCCGTGTTGTTCCTCCGCTGATGCAGCGCGGTCCCATTAGCAGGGTGCTGAAGAGGGGTCTGAGGGTGGTCGCGTTTTGTCGCGGGATCGAAAATAGTGTGGGTACCGGTAACCCGAACCCGCCGACCGACGGCGGCGAGGCACCGGCCGCGGGTCGCAATGGCGAGGTGGGCTGGCACGGCCTGAAACGATCGAACGACACGCACCAATCGATGACCGATCCCGAAGCGCGGCTCTACCGCAAGTCGAACAACACCGCGAAGGAGACTGATGAAGGGGGCATTTGGCAGGCGGCCGGTGGCGGCCAAACGGAAGCTTTACCTACGAAGGCGGGACGGTTCGGAGTCCGTCGATGACGTCTGGCTCGAGGGTGAACTGATCGGACAGGTGCACCTCCACTCCACACGGTCCACCGACGCTGGGCGATCGTCGGTGACGAGTCACACAGAGGGTTCTGGAGTTACTCCGATGCAGCCCGTGCTCTCGACGGCGAAGGAGTCGACTCTGAGCTGCCTTCGCCGCCGGAACGGCGGGGGCTGCGCGAATGCCGGGCCTGCCGCCGGGCCATTCGACAGTACGGCGTCAAGGCGATAACGGTCGTCGTCATCGCTGCTGTAGTCGGCCCGTGTGCGTGGCGCGACCTCACTCAACCACCATGTCCACCCGGCGAGTCGTACGTCGATGACGGCTACACGATCACGGGCACCAACGTCGTCGTCGACGACTACCACTGCGAGTAGATCAAAATCCAGAGGAGTGTCGGCGGCCATCGGATTCGGCCCGCTGATGGCCATCTACGACTGCCCGCTGACGGTCAGTCGACCGCTGAGAGCGATCGGCGTCCGAGGTTCGCAATCCAAGGCACAGCGGCACATCGGGGACGCTCCGCTTCAACCCGGTGCTACCTGCTCGCGTAGCGCGGAGATGTCGGCGATCTCCCAGGCCTCCGCGACCTTGCCGTCGCGGAGGTGCGTGATCACTGCCTGATCGATCTGGAAGCTGCGCCCGGTACCGTCAACCCCACCGAATCCTGCGGCCATTGTTCCGGTGACGACGACGCGGGCCATCTCGATGTCTCCGTCGACGACGACCTCCTGCACTTGGTGGCGTAGGTCGGGCATAGCGGCGAGCGCGTCCTTCCAGACGGCCTTCTCGGCCTCCGCACTCGTCGTCGAAAGCCCCGCTGGGGCGTGGATCACTGCGCCAGCATGGAGCAGGTCGTCGAAGGCGTCGAAGTCGCCGGCATCACCAGCCGCGAGCCACCGGAACACTACGGTCTGACGCGGATCGGCCATGAGTGGATTCTTGCATGAGGGGCCACTTCGATCGCGCCACGTGGCCTCCGAACGCCGGTCACGCAGCGATCGACGGGGCAGTCGCAGGGGAAGTCCACCACGGTGAGCGTTCATTGCGGCGACGGATACGTTGGCCGCCAGTGGGCAGATCTTGGTGGCCGCTGACAGAGGAGCACTGGTGACGATAAGTGAATCGGGGTGCCAGAAGTTCCAGGCCGGGCACCTCACGCACTGGATCCCTGTTTTGAAAGTGCACGCATCGACCCCGCAAGACCAGTTGCGGTCGAACTCCAAAATGACGGCTGGTTTGTTGTCACAGGCGGCGACGGTGGGACGAGGCGGTTCTGGCACCACGACGCAGAGCGACTGCGGGAGCTCTTCGGGATGGGCCAGCGCGCTGCGATCGTGCGAGGCACACACTTTGTGCTGGCACCGCAACCTCGCGGAACCACTTGGGTCTCTAGCGCGGACCAGCCATCGGATTGTTCAATAGCGAACGGGAGTTGACCGGACTCCTTGACACCGGTCGTGGGGGTCAAGTTGCTTCGATCGTTCGTGGCGAGGCCAGAAGCTTGGTCGGCAATCGAAACGTCAATGGCGCTTTCGGGGCCGCCACGACCAGCAACGGCCTCTCGGTTCTCGGCGGAGGCTCTTTCTCAGCCGACGGACTCGGAATCGAGCCATCTCACTCCACGCGGGTGTAGCTGTCGATCCTCACCGCACCCCGGCTATTGCTGTGGCGGCGCGCGTCACCCTTGTCGGCGAGGACCTCAACCAGCGCGGCGACGAATTCACGTGCCGCGGTGCGCTCGAAGCGGTAGTGCAGCGGTGGTGTGAGTTCGTCGACGGTCTTGGGGTGGTGAGGGTCCAGGGCCTCGCAATTGGCTCAGCATTGCTTGGCCTAGCTCGTTGCCGTCACTGTCGAGCTGTGCGAACTCTCGCTTCCGTAGCCGGGACTACCTCTGATGAGCCATTCGAGGTGCTTGACAGCTTGACCGGCCGGCCGATGCCTAGTGTCCCGCGTCAGAGGTTCGTCAAGTATTTCTTGAGGCTGTCGAGGATCTGGTCGGCGGTCTTGTGCCAGACGAACGGTTTCGGGTGGTCGTTCCAGGCGGCGATCCATGCGTTCAGATCGGCGGTGAGCGCAGCGATCGAGCGGTGCGCTGAACGCTTGAGCATCTTGTTCGTCAGCTCGGCGAACCATCGCTCGACGAGGTTCATCCACGACGACGATGTCGGGGTGAAATGGAACGTGAAGCGTGGGTGCTTGAGTAGCCAGTCGCGGATCGCTGGGGTCTTGTGCGTCGAGGCGTTGTCCAACACGACGTGTACTGCGAGCTCGGCCGGCACGGATTCGTCGATCGCGTCGAGGAACTTGCGGAACTCGATCGCCCGATGTTGCGGGCGGGTTTGATGCACGACTTGGCCGGTCGCGAGGTTCAACGCGGCGAACAGGTCGGTGACACCGTGGCGCTTGTAGTCATGGGTTCTGCGTTCGATCTGGCCGGGTCGCATCGGCAGCGACGGCTGGGTGCGATCGAGCGCTTGGATGCTCGTCTTCTCGTCGACACACAACACGACCGCGTGTTCGGGCGGGTTCATGTACAG
>JANMVY010000210.1:0-5405 GCA_031393535.1 Actinomycetes bacterium
GCGGCCGGCTTGTCGCCGATCGCGAGCGCCACCTTCTCCGCGCTCTCCCACTCGCCGACGAGGCCACCCCACTCCTCGTAGAGCGCGATGTCGTCGTCGATCAGCGCCGAGGTCTGGTCGTACACCGGGGGTATTCGCTTGAGATCGGACCAGATGGTCGCGTAGCGGGGATGGTTGTGCACCGTGACGGTGATGTCGTGGCGTCGACGGTGCAGGGCAAGGTGCATGCGCAACGCTCGGCTCGCCGACCAACGCTCACCCTCGAGGACATTGCCGTCGATGTCGATACGCATGACGTCGGACGCGCGCACATCGTCCCACGGCACCTCGAACGGGTTCACGAGAAACGTGCCGTCGGATTGCAGGTAGGCGATGTGGCCCGCGATGTGGTCGTCGTAGCCCTCACGGTGCAGGGCGCGGGCCAACAACGCGACCTCGGCGTACGGTGTGAGCGGTGGCATGAGATCTGCCGCGTGCATCGGGTCGCCGATGTTCTTCGACGTGACGTCCGTCATTGCGTCCGACCTCCGTTGCCAAACCGTTCGCCACAGTAACGTGCCGAAGATGCCCGCCCAGCCCGACGCATCGACACGCGGCGCTGTCGACCACCTTCCGGCCTGGAAACTCATCGACACGAGAGCCGCGGCGAGCCCCGATGCCTTGCTCGCGGTCGACGCCGAGGGACGACGCTGGCTGAGTTCACCGCGCATTGCACCGCGGGCGGATTGTCGCCGCGCAAGTTGCCCGAGCGTCTCGAGGTCGTCGACGTGTTGCCCCGCAATCCCACGGGCAAAGTGCTGAAGTACCAGCTGCAGGAGCGTTACACCGTCGACTGACCGACGAGCGGCATGCGTAGCTGCACCATGGCGCCACCGGCCGGCGCACGACCCACGTCGAACGATCCGCCGGCGGCTACGGCCGTGCGCCGCGCGATGTCGAGCCCCAGGCCGGTGGACCGCGTGCTCGCGCCTCTGGCCACCACATCGCCGTCGACGAATCCTTCACCAGCGTCGGTGATCGTGAGCACCGCACACCGATCGACCTCGCGCACCTCGACCGCATAGGTCGTGGCGTCCGGTGTGTGCGCGAACACGTTCTCGAGAAGTACGTCGACCGCCGCCGCGAGATCGTCGGCGCCAGCTCGAACCACCAACGGGCGATCGGCCAGCACCAGCGACGGCGCTCGGTTCTGCTCGTCGGCGAGCGCGCCCCAGTACGCGGCGCGCTCGCGCACCACCGTACAGAAGTCGGCGGTGCGGGGCAGAGCATCGCGACTGCGCCGACGCGCCTGGGTGATCACGGCGTCGAGAGAGGCGCCCAGCTCGTCCGCGCTGTCGCCCAATTGGCCGCGAACATGGGCGTCGGTCACCTGCTCGACCTGAAGTCGCAAAGCAGTGAGCGGCGTCCGAAGTCGGTGGGCGAGGTCGGCCACGTCTTCGCGCTCGGCGCGGAGGAGCTCGTCGACCCGTTGGGCCAACGTGTTGAACGCTGCGCCGACCTCGGCGATTTCGGGTGGTCCTGCGGGCTCGACGCGCGTGGACAAATCACCGCTGCCGAGCCGATGCGAGGCACCGGCCAGGGCGATCACCGGCCGGGTGATCGAGCGCGCAAGTCGGTCAGCCAACAAGACCGAGCCGATAACGAGCGCGATACCCACGGCAATGAGTGTGAGCCACGCAGAGGTCACCCCATCGCGCAGCGCGGCGTCGGGCACGAACACGCGCACCACCGCAACCGCGCCATCGGCCCGTACCACCGGGGACACCACAGCCTCTCCCCCATCGACTACGCCCGACCACGCGCGTCCTTCGACGAGCGCGGAGCGCACACGATCGTCGGGCGAAACGTCCGCTCCGGCTACGACGCCGCTCGCGAGGTACACCGTCAATCGCCCGGCGCTGCCCGCCGGAGTCCGCGATATCGCCACCGCGAGGGCCTCCGCGTTGTCGGTCACGGCCAGCACGGGGAACAACGCGCTTGCGTCACCGTCGGCATCAGCGATGGCGCGTTCGTGCGCGACATCGCGCACGAACAACGCGAGCGGCACGACGAAGGCGATCGCCACCATTGCGGTCACGGCGGCGAAAACCACGCCGAGGCGACGCCTCATGACGTCGTGCTCACGCGGTGGGGTCGACGAGTCGGACACCCACGCCGCGACTCGTGTGCAGGTAGCGCGGGGACGCGGCGCTCTCGCCGAGCTTGCGGCGCAACCACGACACGTGCACGTCGATCGTCTTACCGCTGCCTCCGAAGGGCTGGCGCCACACTTCGGCGAGCAGTTCGTCGCGCGTGACGACACGACCCGCCTGACGAGCCAGGTGGGTCAAGAGGTCGTACTCCATCCGCGTGAGCTCGAGCGGTACGCCGTCGAGCGCGACGGTGCGCGCCGCAGTGTCGATCGCGATGCCACCGACCTGTATCGCACGCTCGCCGGCCGCCGAGCTCGCGCGCCGCAGCACCGCACGCAAGCGTGCTTCGAGCTGATCGGCCGAGAAGGGTTTCACGACGTAGTCGTCGGCGCCGGCGTCGAGCAGACGAACGATCTCGCGCTCGTCGTCGCGCGCCGTGGCGATGATCACCGGCACGGCGCTCACCCCGCGCAACATGCGCAGCAGATCGGCACCGTCGATGTCCGGCAACCCGAGGTCGAGCACGACCACGTCGGGCGCGAGCTCGAGGATGGGCCCGATGGCCGCGAGCCCGGTGCTGCTCGTGTGCACCCCGTACCCGCGAGCTGCGAGCGCGGTGGCCAGTGCGCTACGGATGGGGGCGTCGTCCTCGACGATGTACACCGTCGTCATCGCGGGCATGGTAGGTGAACCCCGGCTCCCAACGTTCGACTTCACCAACCTTTAGGCCGGTGTTACGCCGCTCAGCAGGTCTGCCGCGTCACACTTGCCGTGTGAAACGTCACGTGACCGCCGTGGTGTCCTGGCTCGTCGCGACCGCGGCGGCAACGCTGCTCGTCGCCGGCGGGGTCGGGGCCATTCGCGACACGACCCGCCGCGACACCGTGCTTGCGGCAGCCACCGCGGCGCCCCCCGGCGTTGCGCCGGGCCGCGTCGGCCCGACCACCACCGGGCCGCTTCGGGCGCCGACGAGCATCGTCTCCACGACCACACCGGGGAGCGCAGCGGGAACAGGAGCGACCACGACGACGAACCGTGCCAGCTCCGCGGTCGCGACCACGCCCCAGCAGGCTGGGGCAACCGTGGTCGCGACTTCACCGGGGGCGCCGACCACGCTGCCCGCTGTTGCCGTGCCCAGCGTCGCGCTTGTCGATGGCCAACCGCCACCCACGACGACCGCGGCCGCGACCACCGCGCTCACCCTCGCCGCGCAAGGCGGCGTGGTGACCATTCGTTACAGCGCGACAAGCGTCACAGTCATCGCCGCAACGCCCGTCGCGGGACGTGCCGCAAAGGTCGACCAACGCGGTGCCACGGCGGTCCGCGTCGAGTTCGAGGGCGGTGGCCACAGGTCGCGCATCGAGGCCTGGTGGGACAACGGCCCGCGCCAAGACGTGCGCGAGGACTGACGCGCGACGAAGGCCAGCCGGGTTCCACGTGCGCCTGGGGTGCAGATTTCAGCAAACCTTAGGGACCCGTGGAGGACTCGCTACGGCCCGGTGCCGCAGGGTGAGCACACCCAACACACCATGCATGTGCCGAGAGGCGCAGCGGTCAAGGAGCCCCCTATGAACTTCCGTCTTCGTCGTGTGAGCGACGGTCTCGCCGGTGCCATTGTCGCCACTGTCCTGCTCGCCGGAGGCGCGGCCTACGCCGCGACCGGCGGCCTCGACGACAACCCCAAGGGTGACACGCCCACCATCGATGACCGCGTGGCCCGAGAGGCCGGAGTTACCTCGAGCACCGAGGTCGCGCGGCCGGGCGAAATGGAGCGGCGCGGCGAGACCGAACGCGAGTCCACCACCTCGACGACAGGTGCCACGTCGACGACCACGAGTCGCGCGCTCACCGGCGCTGGACCCGTCGCAGGAACTTCAACCACGCTCGAGTTCGAAGACAACGAGAGCGGCAGCCGCGACGGCGAGAGCGGCAGCCGCGACGGCGAGAGCCGCAGCCGCGACCGCCGCACCGAGGCCACCAACGGGTCGACCACGAGCACCTCGACCACGGTCGGGGGAGCGGGCGGCGGCACCGCGACGGTACGAACCATAAGGAGCGCCGGGGGCAGCGTCACCGTCAGCCAACGAGGAGACTCGGTGACCCTCGTCGTGGCCACCCCCGCCCCGGGCTTTGCCGCCGATGTGCGCAAGTCGGGCCCGGACACGGTCGAGGTGCGGTTCACGAGCGGTAAGCGCGAGAGCCGCGTCGAGTTGACCACCGACAACGGCGCCCCGCGCGAGCGCGTCGAAGACCGCTGATCTCCGCTTCCCCCGCAACGTGACCGGACCGGACAGAGTGCTTTGTGCTCTGTCGGGTCCGGGTTCGCGTCGTGCCATAGTCGAGCCGTGAACAGCGAGGACGTGAGGGCCCCCGGCAGCTTTCGTGGGCTGAGCGCGGTAGAAGCCGCGACCCGGCTCCGGCGTAACGGCCCGAACCTCATCCCCGACACGCACGGACCCAGCCGCCTCCGGCTGCTCCTCGCGGAGTTCGTCCACTTTTTCGCGCTGCTGTTGTGGGCCGCGGCCGCGCTCGCGTTCTTGGCAGGCATGCCCCAGCTCGGCATAGCCATAGTCTTCGTGGTCCTCATAAACGGTGTGTTCGCGCACGTGCAGGAGTCCCGCGCCGAGCGCGCCGCGCAATTGCTCCAGAACCTGCTCCCGCGCCGAGCAACCGTGATCCGTGATGGCGCCCGAGTCGAGATCGACGCCGCGCATCTGGTCGTCGACGACGTGGTGGTTCTGCACGATGGCGATCGCGTCAGTGCCGATCTCGACATCATCGAGGCGAACCATCTGCTGATCGACACGTCGATGCTCACCGGCGAGAGCGTTCCCACCTCGGTCGGTCCCGGTGGCCACGTATCCGCCGGCACGTTCGTCGTCGAAGGTGAAGCAGTCGCCGCGGTTATTGCGCCCGGCGCGGCGACGCGGCTCGCCGCCATCTCCCAGCTCACCCATGAGGTTCCTCGTCCACGCACGCCGCTCGCGCGTGAGCTCGATCGAGTGGTGCGAATAGTCGCGATGATCGCGCTCGGCGTCGGCGTCATCTTCTTCACACTGTCGCTGCTGAACGGCACGCCGGCGTCCGACGGGTTCTTGTTCTCCATCGGTGTCACCGTTGCGCTCGTCCCCGAAGGGCTCCTCCCCACCGTCACCTTGTCACTTGCGATCGGTGCGCAACGCATGGCACGCCGCAACGCCCTCGTGCGTCGATTGGAGTCGGTCGAGACCCTCGGGTCGACGACCTTCATCTGCTGCGACAAGACCGGAACGC
>JANMVY010000792.1:0-2528 GCA_031393535.1 Actinomycetes bacterium
GACGGCGGCCGACTTCATCCGAAGCGCCGAGCCGCAGTCACGGCCGGCGCGCCCCGACCTCTGTGTCGACGGCAACCGCATCGGGGGACGGCGCGCACGGAGCAGTGTCGGCGGCCATGAGATCGTGCCCGTAGACGGTCACGAACCTGCCCGCTGGTGGCCAACAGTTCTGCCCACTGGCGGCCAGTGGTTCTGCCCTCGTTGAAGTCCTTTGCTGCTGCGTGCATCCGCGCCGGTGGTGTCCCTCCCGGTTCGACTGGTTGTCGCCAGACATGCCAACCGACCGGAAGGGACATGTTGAAGTCTTACGAGGAGATCATGGAAATCTTGGAAGCGTTCGCGTTGACGAACAGTTATCGGGCCGCCGGCGAACTCGCTGGTTGCTCGCATCACACGGTCGAGCATTGGGTCACGATCCGCGATCGAGGGTTGTTGGCTGACGGATCGGCGCCGGTGGAGCGACCGAAGTTGATCGATGGGTTCATGCCCAAGATCGAAGAATGGGTCGAACGATCGAACGGTCGGGTGCGCGGCGATGTCGTGTTCGACAAGCTCGTCGGTCTCGGGTTCGAGGGCTCGGATCGCACGACCCGCCGGGCGCTCGCCGGCGTGAAGTTGAACTGGAAGGCGGGCCGCCGGCGCGTGTATCGACCGTGGGTCGTGGAGCCGGGGATGTGGGCGCAGTGGGACTGGGGGCACGGCCCGAAGGTCGCCGGCCGCCAGACATATCTGTTCTGCGCGTGGCTCGCGTGGTCGAGGTTCCGGGTGGTGTTCGCGGTGTGGGACAAGACGTTGCCGACGGTGATCTCGTGTCTCGACCGGTCGATGCGCGCCTTTGGTGGTGTGCCGACCTATTGGTTGACCGACAACGAGAAGACTGTGTCGACCGGCCATGTCGCCGGGATCGCGGTCCGCCATCCGATGATCGTTCAGGTCGGCCACCACTACGGCGTCACGGTGACGACGTGCGTGCCGGCTGACCCCGAGACCAAGGGCGGTGTCGAGCGGACCGTCCAGATCGCGAAGGCGGATCTCGTCCCGACCGACACCAACTTGCGCGACGCCTACGGCTCGTGGGGCGAGCTCGTCGACGCGTGCACGATGTTCATGGTGAAGGTCAACGGGCGCGAGCATCGGGTCACCCGCCGGGCACCATTGGAGATGCTGGCCGAGGAACGCACACGGTTGCATCGCCTCGCTGATGTCGCGTTCACCGCCGCGTTCGGTGAGACCCGCAAGGTGTCGTGGACGTCGACGATCAGCTTCGGTGGTGTCACCTACTCGGTCCCGCACACCCTCGCCGATCAGGTCGTGTGGGTCCGTGTCGACGGCGACGAGATCGTCGCCACCCACATCGCTGCGTCAGGCGCGGTCGAGGTTGCACGCCATGTCCTGTCGACGCCGGGGAACCCGCGCATCGACGACGCCCACTACCCGCCCCGCCCCGCCGGCGCGCTCGCCCGCGAACCCCGACCGGCGAACGCGGCCGAGGCCGAGTTCTTGGCGCTCGGTGACGGCGCACGAACTTGGCTGGTCGAGGCCGCCGCCGCGGGCACGTCTCGGGTGAAGGTGAAGATGGCCGAAGCGGTTCAGTTGTCGCGGTTGCATGGTGGCGAGCGGGTCGATTGGTCGCTGGGGCACGCCGCCATGTTCGAACGGTTCGCCGACGGCGACACCGCGTCGATCATCGCTGCGCACCCGATCGGCCAACGCAGACGTGTCGACGAAGAGCACTCGATGCAACCGTCAACTGCTGCGTGGGCGAACTTCGGCGAGGTCGCATCATGAGCGCCGCTGCCGCCACCTCGACCGCTCCGATCGATCAGGTCGTCGACCTGTTACGCCAGTTGCATCTGCCGCACATGCGCCGCCAAGCACCCGACGTGTTAGCAACCGCGAAGGCGCAACGCTGGGACCCAGCCGAAGCCGTTCGAGCGTTGCTGACCGAGGAACTCGCCGGGAGGCGAGCATCGTCGATCAACATCCGCCGCACCGCGGCCGGGTTCCCAACCGGCAAAACATTCGACAACTGGGACGAAACCGTGTCATCGATCCCGGCCCCGACACAGCGATCGTTGATGACGCTCGAATGGATCGACCGACACGAGAACCTCGTCGTCTGCGGACCATCAGGCACCGGCAAATCCCACCTCCTCGAAGCGCTCGGTCACGCGGCGATCGGACACGGCTGCCACGTCCAATGGTTCTCTCTCGAGACCCTCGGCGCGCTCATCAACCGACACCGCGTCGATGACAGCACCAACCGAGCGATCAAGAAGATCATGCGCGCCGATCTGATCTGCATCGACGACATCGGACTTCTCCCGGTCACGACCGAGACCGCCGAAGCGCTCTACCGCGTCGTCGACGCTGCCTACGAGAAGCGCTCCATCGCGCTCTCCTCGAACCTGCACCCCGCCGGGTTCGACGAACTCATGCCCAAGACGATCGCCAACGCCACCGTCGACCGGCTCCTCCACCACGCTCACGTCGTCATCACCACCGGCGACTCGATCCGCCTCACCCAA
>JANMVY010000803.1:0-6273 GCA_031393535.1 Actinomycetes bacterium
GGACAAGTTCGCGGAGAACGTCGACAAGGTGGGTCGTCACCTGGGGTCGCTGTCGTCGGCGTTCGACGATCTGAACGGCACCCGGCGCCGGCAACTCGAAAAGGAGCTTGATCGCATCGAGACGCTGCGGTCGAGTCACCAATACGACGCCGAGCCCGATCTCGACCACCCGGCCACTGTGCGCGCGTTGCGGGCCGGATGACGACGCTCTCGCGACCAATCCCAGCCAACGACCCGGTGAGTGCTCGGTAGGCTTGGCCCGGTGCCCCGGTACTACGTCACCACTCCCATCTATTACGTCAACGATGCGCCCCACATCGGCCACGCCTACACGACCCTGGTGGCCGACGCGCTCGCCCGGTGGCATCGGCTGCTCGGTGACGAAACGTTCTTCCTCACCGGCACCGATGAGCACGGCCTGAAGATTCAGCGCACGGCCGCAGCGAATGGCATCTCGCCGCTCGAACAAGCCGACCGTACGAGCGAGCGGTTTCGCGAGACGTGGAAGCTCCTCGACATCTCGAACGACGACTTCATCCGCACCACCGAACCTCGCCATCACCTTGCGGTGCAGACATTGCTCCAGAAGGCCTACGACAACGGGTACATCTATCGAGGTACCTACGAGGGCCTCTACTGCGTGGCGTGCGAGGCCTATTACACCGAAGCCGAGCTCGACGACGCCAACTGTCCGATTCACCAGCGCCCGGTCGAGACGTTGAAGGAAGACAACTACTTCTTCCGGCTGTCGGCATTCGCGGATCGTCTGCTCGAGTGGTACGACGCCGATCCCGATTGCATCCAGCCCGACGGCAAGCGCAACGAAGCCGCGGGCATCGTGCGCCAGGGGCTGGCCGACGTGTCGATCAGTCGTACCTCGATCACCTGGGGGGTGCCCGTTCCGTGGGACTCCGAGCACGTCTTCTACGTCTGGTACGACGCACTGATCAACTACGCCACCGCGGTGGGGTACGGCACCGACCCCGAACGATTTGCGGCCTGGTGGCCGGCCACCACGCATCTGCTGGCCAAGGACATTCTGCGGTTCCATTGTGTGTACTGGCCGGCCATGTTGTTGGCGGCCGGCATCGACGCGCTGCCCAAACTGCGCGTGCACGGCTACCTCCTCGTCGGCGGCGAGAAGATGTCGAAGACGCGACTCAACCAGATCGCGCCGGCCGACCTCGTCGCCGACTTCGGTGTCGACGGGTACCGCTACCACTTCTTGCGTGACAACTCGTTCGGCCCCGACGGTGAGTTCTCCTACGAGGGCATGGTCGCTCGGTTCAACGGCGACCTCGCGAACAACTTGGGCAACTTGCTCCAACGGGTGTCGACCGTCGTGGCCAAGAAGTGCGGCGGCATCGGCCCCGCGCCCCGCCCCGACTCGCCACTCGCCCCGGTGGTCGCCGCGGCGTATGAAGCCGCGGCGACCGCGTGGGCGAACACCCAACCGTCGTTCGCGCTCGAGGCAACCTGGCGCATCATCCGCGAGACCAACGACTACCTCCAGACCAACGAGCCGTGGAAGATGGAACCGGGTCCGGCGTGCGATGCGGTCATGGGCGATGCGCTCGAGGTGCTGCGCGTCGTCACCGTGCTCGCGTGCCCCGCGATGCCGAACGCGTGCGACGAGATCTGGCGCCGCATCGGTCTCGATGGCTCGCCGCGCGACCTGCGCTTGCCTGCGGCGGCGGCGTGGGGCGGGTATCCCGGTGGTCGCCAGATCGTGGCCGGCGATCCGTTGTTCCCGCGGCGCAAGGTCTGACCGCATGGCCATCGCGAGCGCCGCCGGTGCGTTGTCGTGGATCGACAACCATTGCCATCTCGATCCGATGACCGCGGCCGAGCAACTACGCAACGCGACGGCCGCGGACGTGGTGGCCTGCATCACCGTGGGTACGAGCCTTGCGCGGTCGCTGGAAGCGATCGAGGTGGCGTCGTCGTTCCCCAACGTGTACGCCACCGTGGGGGTGCATCCGCACGACGCGGCCGATGGCGTCGACGGCATCGAAGCGTTGCTCGCGCACCCGAAGGTCATCGCGGTCGGCGAGGCCGGGCTTGACTATCACTACGACCATTCGCCACGGGAGCGACAGCGTGACGTGTTCGCCCAACACATCGCCCTTGCGAACGCGCATGATCTTCCGCTCGTCATCCACACGCGCGCGGCGTGGGACGACACCTTGGCGATCCTCGATCGCGAAGGTGTGCCGGCCCGCATGGTCTTTCACTGCTTCACCGGCGGCGTGGCCGAGGCCGAGGCGTGCGTCGCTCGTGGCGCACACCTTTCGATCAGCGGTATCGTCACGTTCAAGAACGCCGACGATGTGCGGGCCGCGGTGCGAGTCACTCCACTCGATCGGCTCCTCGTCGAGACGGATTCGCCCTTCCTGGCGCCGATGCCGCACCGCGGCAAGCCCAACCAGCCGGCCTACGTCGGACTGGTGGGCGCGGCCGTGGCGTTGCAGAAGGGCGTCACCCCCGGCCGGGTATCCGCGGAGACATTGGTGTCAACAATGTTGTTCTATGGCATTTCGGTGCCCTGAGCAGGGTCTTCGCTTGCGTCGTTGCCGCGCGCTGCTTAGCGTGCGCGAGCGACCAGAGAGGAAAGGGACGGAGCTCTGGAGGCCAAGCCGCGCGTGGAGCGTTGGAGGTTGTTCGTCGCGCTCGGCGCGGCGCTCGCCGCCCTACCCCTCCTCGCCATCGACAACGTGTCCTCGGCCGAAGGCCGTGATGAGAGCGCGAAGGTACAGGTGCTGGGTCGGACCCAGCGGCCTGATCTCGCGCTCGGACTCCTCGCGTCGCGGGCGTCATCGTGGGCGGTGGCGCGAGAGACCAACCGCCAGAACAACGTGAACGAGGCGATCAGCCTGGCCGAGCAGGCGCGCGCCGACGAAGCGGGCCGCCTTGCCGAAGTGGCCCGCATGGCGACCGAAGCTGCGTTGCGGGGCGAGCAGGCCCGACAGGCCGACTTGGCGCGCAAAGCATCCGAGGCCGCTCGCCAGGCCGCCGTTGTCGCGGCAGCCCGCAAGGCGACCACGACCACCAGCCCCGTGGCGAGGCCACCCACCACAGTGCGGCAATCGGCCGCGTCAGGGGAGCCGACGGCCGAGCAGTGGAAACAGCTCCGGCAATGCGAGTCAGGCAACAACTACGCGTCGTTGGCGTCCGGGGGGCGTTTTCGTGGTGCCTACCAGTTCCTCCAGTCGACCTGGAACTGGGTCGCCGATCAGGTCGCGCCCCAGCTCGTCGGTGTCGACCCGATCGACGCAGCCCCCGGGGATCAGGACAACATGGCTTTGAACCTGTACCGCATGCGCGGTGCCGGCCAATGGCCCGTGTGTGGCAAATACCTCCGGTGACACATTCGCGCAGCACGATCGCTGCGCTGCTCGACCGCATCGAGCGTCGGCCTCGCCAAAGCCTCGGGCAGAACTTCGTGGCCGACGCGAACACGGTCCGCCGTATCGTGCGCTTGGCCGGCGTCGAGGCGGGTGATTCGGTCGTCGAGATCGGCGCGGGTCTCGGATCGCTGACGCTGGCGCTCGCCGAGGTCACAGCCTCCGTCCTGGCGGTCGAAATCGACGGTGACCTCATGCCGATCCTGCGCGAACAGGTCGAGCCACTCGGCGTGCGTGTGGTGCAAGCCGATGCCATGACGCTCGACTGGAACGCGCTACTCGACGATTGGGATGTTCCGCGAGCGGCACTCGTCGCGAACCTGCCGTACAACATCTCGACCCCGCTCGTGTGCGACCTCCTCGACACTGTGCCGCGCCTCGATCGGATGCTGGTGATGGTGCAGCGCGAAGTCGCCGAACGGCTCGTAGCCCGGCCCGGATCTGGGGCCTACGGCATCCCCTCGGTTAAGGTCGCGTATTGGGCCCAGGCGAAGATCGTGGGTCACGTGCCGGCGTCGGTGTTCGTACCCCAACCGAAGGTCGAGTCGAGCCTCGTGGCCATCGTGCGACGTGGCTCACCGGCGGTAGACGCTGATCCGGCAGTGCTCTTCGCGCTGGTTCGGGCCGGGTTCGGTCAGCGGCGCAAGATGTTGCGTCGTTCGCTCGCCGCGCTCGTCACCGGCGAACAGTTCGAGCGGGCCGAGGTCGCACCCGACGCGCGGGCCGAGGAACTGTCCGTGCAAGAGTGGGGGGCACTCGCGAAAGCAGTGAACCAAGGAGCGGCCCGATGAGTGGCATCGACGGCAAGGTCATCATCGAGGTGCGCTGCAACGAGTACACGATGCGCGATCGCAACCCGCATGTGCCGTGGTCGCCCGACGAGATCGCGGCCGATGCTGCGGCGTGCCGCCACGAGGGCGCGGCGATCGTGCACTTCCACGCGCGCGATTCGATGACGGGCGCGATGTCGGGCGACTTTGCCGTCTACGGCAACACGATCCGCGCGATCCGGGGCGTGTGCGACGTGTTGGTGAACCCCACGCTCGGTGCGTCGACGATTGCTGATCCCCGGGTGCGTGTCGCACACATCCCGCTGCTTGGCGCCGACGCGGCGACACGCCCCGAGTTCGCGCCGGTCGACCTGGGCAGCTTCAACATCGATCCCTATGATCCGGCGACGAAGTCGTTCCGCAACGAGACGTTGTCGTATGTGACCGACATCGCGGGACTCCGCCACGAGATCGACGCGATTCACATGAGTGGCGTACTGGTGCAGTCGGTGTTGTGGAACGTCGGTTCGGCACGCCTGCTCGGCGCGTTCGTCGAGATGGGAGTGTTGCGCGAGCCGGTGTACGCGCACATCGCGCTGGCCGACACCTTCCTGGCCGCACACCCACCGTCGGTGCGTGGTCTGGAGACGCTCGTCGAGTTCCTGCCCCGTGGTGTCGACATCCACTGGACCTTCAGCGCCGTCGGCGCGAACGCGCTCGGCCTCGTGCACGCCGCAGTCGGCGCGGGCGGTCACGTCAGCATCGGGCTCGGCGACTACCCGTACAACGAGCTCGGCACACCGACGAACGCGCAACTGGTGGCGGAAGTGGTGCGCATGGTGCGCGCCGTGGGCCGTGAACCGGCGACCCCCGACGAGGTTCGTCAGGTCTTCGGCCTGGGCGCATAACCTCACCCGGTGATCGAGGTCGAGGCTCCCGCGAAGCTCACCCTGTCGCTGCGCATCGCCGGTGTGCGCGACGACGGCTATCACCTCATCGATGCCGAAATGGTGGCCCTCGACTTCGGTGATCGACTCGAGATCGATCCGGATGGCGATGGCCTCGAGGTGGTTGGTCGCGGTCACGCGATCGAAATCGACGACGGCAACCTCGTGCGACGGGCGTTGCGCCTCGTCGATCGGCGCGCGTTCGTGCGCCTGCACAAAGAGATCCCCGCCGGGGCCGGGCTCGGTGGCGGTTCCGCGGACGCGGCTGCAATCCTGCGCTGGGCCGGGTATCTCGACGTCGCGGGAGCGGCCGCGATCGGCGCCGATGTGTCGTTCTGTCTGGCGGGCGGGCGCGCACAGGTGTCGGGTATCGGCGAGGTCGTCGACCCGTTGCCGTTCGTCGCGCGGACCTACACGCTGGTCACGCCGCCGTTCGGGTGCTCGACGCCCGCGGTGTACCGCATGTGGGACGCAATGGGCTCACCCCGAGGAGCGAACGGCAACGACCTCGAAGCCGCGGCACTTGCGGTTGCGCCGGCTCTGGCCGATGTCCGCGACGCGCTGCACGAGGCGACCGGGCGTACGCCTCGCCTCGCGGGCAGCGGCAGCACATGGTTCGTGGAAGGAGCGTTCCCGGGGCCTGGGCATCGGGTAGCGCACACGATCCGACGCTGAGTCGGTGACCTATTTGCCCTTCGCGCGACGCTGGAAGCGAGTGCGCTTCAGCATCTTCTTGTGCTTCTTCTTGCGCATGCGCTTGCGGCGCTTCTTGATCAGTGAACCCATGGCGGGGGTCACCGTAGCCGCCATGGCACGCCGGCGCGTCATCCACGGCCGTGAAAATCTCGGTCATGGGGTCGCGGGAAGGCCGCCGACCTTCGCCGACGACCCGCTACCGTGTGAGCACCTTGGCGGGTAGTTCAATCGGCAGAACGCCTGACTTTGGATCAGGAGGTTGGAGGTTCGATCCCCCCCCCGCCAGCTAGAAAAGCCCAGTTCAGAGCCCTTGGTGTCTGCTCCGAACGAGGCGAGTGTGTGGCGAGGTGACCCACTAGGTCGCCCACCGGATCGGGAGAGCCCTATGCCGATCGACATGCGGGAGCGCCGCCGGCAGCGCGACGCGTACCTCGTGGCCGTGTACGAGCGCACCGG
>JANMVY010000820.1:0-1663 GCA_031393535.1 Actinomycetes bacterium
GAGCGCTGCGTCTTCGGCCGCGGGGTCCTCGGCGAGGATGTAACGCTGTACGATCGGCAGCTTGTCGCCGAAGAACTGGTGCTCGGTGCGACACAACCCGATGCCTTCGGCTCCGAACATGCGAGCGAGGCGCGCGTCGTCGCCCGTGTCGGCGTTGGCGCGAACAGCGAGATGCCCGACGCGAATTTCGTCGGCCCACGACAACAACTGTTCGAGCTCATCGGGCACATCTTCGTCGCCGACCTCGAGCGCACCGAGCAGGATCTCGCCGGTGCTGCCGTCGAGCGACACCAGGTCGCCTTCTTTCACGTGGACGCCACCCACCACCATCGCCCGATCGCCGAAGTCCAGATCGATCGCGCCGCACACCGCCGGGATACCCCACCCACGAGCCACCACCGCCGCGTGAGACGCGAGACCGCCACGCGACGTGAGGATGCCATCGGAGAGGCGCATCGCGATCTCGTGGGCCGGGTTCGTCTCGGCGCACGCGAGAATCACCTGCTCCCCGCGATCGGCGGCGTCCATCGCGTCCTCGGCCGAGAAGTAGATGCGCCCCGACGCGGCGCCCGGCGAGACACCGATGCCGCGGGTGAGCACGGTTCGGTCGCCACCGGTGAACTGGCGGTGCAGGAGCTGCTCGATGTCACTGGGGGTGATGCGCTCGACCGCAACGGCGCGCCCGTCAGCCGTGCCCGCGGCGCAGCCCGCCGCGACCGCGGCACGAATGCGTTCTGCCGGTGATCCCGTCACGATCTCACCGCAACCGCTCGTCGAGATACACGACGAGCTCGGCGATCGGCACACGTTCTTGTTGCATCGAGTCGCGCTCGCGCACCGTGACCGCACGGTCGTCGAGCGTGTCGAAATCGATCGTGACGCAATACGGCGTACCGAGCTCGTCCTGGCGGCGATAGCGGCGCCCGATGGCCTGTGTCTCGTCGTAGTCGCACATCCATCGCGGTTGCACCATGGCGAGCACCTCGTGCGCGACCGGCAGCAGGTTGTCCTTCTTCGACAAGGGCAACACCGCTACCTTGTACGGCGCGAGCCGATGATGCAACCGCAGCACCGTACGAGTCTCGCCCCGCACCTCTTCTTCGTCGTACGACGCGAGCAGGAACGCCATCATCGTGCGGGTGGCTCCGGCGGCCGGCTCGATGACGTGGGGGCGATAGCGCGTGTTGGTCTCCTGGTCGAAATAGTCGAGCTTCTCGCCCGAGTGCTGCGCGTGTTGGGTCAGGTCGAAGTTGCCACGATTCGCGATGCCCTCGAGCTCGTCCCAGCCCCACGGGAACAAGAACTCGACGTCGCTCGTCGCCGAGCTGTAGTGCGACAGCTCATCGGCGCCGTGGGCGCGGAGCCGCAACTTCTCGATCGGAATGCCGTGATCGAGGTACCACTGCATGCGCGTGGCGCACCAGTACTCGTACCAACGCTGCGAGTCGGCGGGCGGTACGAAGAACTCGAGCTCCATCTGCTCGAACTCGCGCGTGCGGAAGACGAAGTTGCCGGGCGTGATCTCGTTGCGGAACGACTTGCCGATCTGCGCGATACCGAACGGTGGCTTCTTGCGCGAGGTGTTGAGAACGTTGCTGAAGTTCACGAACATGCCCTGCGCGGTCTCGGGGCGCAGGTAGACCTCGGCCGCGGAGTCGACCAT
>JANMVY010000229.1:0-15226 GCA_031393535.1 Actinomycetes bacterium
CGGCGGGGGAGCCGATGGTGTCGAGCCGTCGGTCGACCGCGGGGGCGACCCGGCTGATGAAGAACGACGCCACGCTCGAGATACGCGCCAGGGCGGCCCCGGGGTGCGCGTGCAGATGTGCCTCGCGACCCTCGATGTAGGCATCGATCACTTCGCCATACCTCTCGATCGAGAAGATCAGGGTGACGTTGATCGAACGGCCTTCGCTGATCATCTGACGTATCGCCGGCACACCTTCTGCCGTGGCGGGGATCTTCACGTACAGGTTCGGTCGTGCGATGGTGTCCCACAGGTGACGCGCCGCCCGTTCGGTGCCGGCGGTGTCGCGTGCAAGCGTCGGGTCGACCTCGACCGACACGTAGCCGTCGACGGCGTCGCTCGAGTCGTAGACCGGGCGCAGGATGTCGAGCGCATTGTGGATGTCGTCGACGACGAGCGCCCAGTAGCTCGTCTCCACACTCGAGCCGGCCGCGAGAAGCATTCGAAACTGCGCGTCGTAGTCGGTTCCCGACGACATGGCTTTTTGGAAGATCGACGGGTTCGAGGTGATGCCACGCACCCCGCCCTCGACCCAGCGTGCGAGCTCACCGCTCGTGATCCAACCGCGCTTGAGGTTGTCGAGCCAGGGGCTCTGACCTTCCTTCGTGTGAGGTCGTGCAAGCGGGTCATGTGCACCTACTTCCTGTCGAGCAACACGCGTGCGTGTCGGGCGACGTTGGCCGGGTTGATTCCGAGCTTGTCGAGCACCAGGTCGCCTGGTGCGGATGCGCCGAAGCGATCGATACCCACGTTGACCTCGGCCCATGCCTTCCAGCCGAATGTGACGCCCGCTTCGACCGATACGCGTGGCACACCGTGGGGCAGGACCGAGTCGATGTACGCGGCCGGTTGCGCTTCGAAGTTCGACCAGCAGGGCATCGAGACCACCCGGACGCGTATGCCGTCGACCGCGAGCAGCGCGGCCGCCCCGACGCACACGGAAACCTCGCTGCCGGTGCCGATGAGGACCACATGCGGAGCACCGTCGGCGTCGGAGAGCACGTAGGCGCCACGGGCCACCGCGTCGACCGCGATCGTGTCGAGCACCGGCAGGTTCTGGCGCGACAAGATCAACGCCGTGGGGCCCGGGCCGCGTACCGCCTCGACCCAGGCTTGCGCAGTCTCGTTCGCGTCGCCCGGACGTATGACGCGCAAATCGGGGATGGCGCGCAACGATGCGACGTGCTCGATCGGCTGATGCGTCGGACCGTCTTCGCCAACGCCGACCGAGTCATGGGTGAAGGAATACACGACGTGCGCTCCCGAGAGCGCGGCCAGCCGCACCGCGCCGCGCATGTAGTCGCTGAACACGAGGAAGGTGCCGCCGAAAGGCAACGTGCCACCGTGCAACGCCATGCCGTTCATCACCCCGCCCATGCCGTGCTCACGTACGCCGAAGTAGATCTGACGACCACCCGGCTCGTGCGCTGCCATCACCCCGTGACCCTTGACGGTCGTGCCCGTGTTACCGGTGAGATCGGCCCCGCCACCCACCAAGCCCGGAACCACGTCGAGCAGCGCATCGAGACATTGGCCGCTGGCGACACGGGTCGCGATTGGCTTGTCGGCCGACGACCACCTCGGGAGCCGGGCCTCCCAGCCGTCGACACCGCGACCCGAGAGCACGGTTTCGTACTCCGCGGCAACCGGCGACGCGAGTGCGAGTCGCCGCGCCTGCCAGGCGGCACGGCGCGCGGCCCCGCGACGACCGATGCCGCGGTACCACTCGACCACGTCGTCGGGTGCGTAGAACTTCTCGTTCGGCATACCCATGACCGCTTTGGTGGCCGCGATCTCGTCGTCGAAGAGCGCGTAGCCGTGCATGTGCGGATCGTCGGTCTTGGTCGGTGACGGAAACCCGATGTGCGTGCGCAGGACGAGGAGTGACGGACGATCCTCGACCGTCGTGGCACGCCGGATCGCCGCCTCGATCGCGTCGAGATCCTCACCGACCTCGCCGAGGTTCTCGACGTGCCAGCCGTACGCCTCGAAGCGCCGTGGCGCATCGTCGCCGAGCGCGAGCTCCGTGGGCCCGTCGATCGTGACGTGGTTGTCGTCGTAGATCGCGATGAGCCGACCGAGCTTCTGGAAACCGGCAAGCGACGCGCTTTCGTGACTGATGCCCTCGGACAGGCATCCGTCGCCGACGATCACGAACGTGTGGTGATCGCACACCTCGACACCGAAGCGCGCCCGGAGCGCGCGCTCGGCCATGGCCATGCCGACCGAGTTAGCGAGGCCCAGGCCGAGCGGACCCGTGGTGACCTCGAACCCTGCGGTGTGGTGCACCTCGGGGTGACCGGGTGTCGCGGATCCCCATTGCCGGAATGCCTTCAGGTCGTCGAGCTCGAGGCCGTGACCGGTGAGGTACAACATGGAATAGAGCAGCACCGACGCGTGGCCGGCGGAAAGCACGAACCGATCGCGATCAGGCCACTGGGAATCGGTCGCGTCGTAGTTCATGATCCGCGACCAGAGCACGTGAGCGAGCGGCGCGAGCGCCATGGCGGTGCCCTGATGACCCGACTTGGCCGCGTTCGGCGCATCCATGGCCAAGCCGCGGATGACGTCGATGGCTCGGCGCTCGATGTCAGTCATGGATGATCGTTCTCGCTTCCCTGGAGGGCCGGATCAGGCGGCCCACGCCGGGCGCCACGAACGCCGAGCCTACCTACGAATGAAAGGTGGAACGGGCACTTGAGACGGCGTTGCGCCGTACGTCGGCCCCCCGTGGTCAGTCGAAGAGCAATACGGAGGCCGTGAAACCGTGGAGGAAGTTGCGGCCGCCGATCGGTCCGACCTCGCCGGCACAGAACATGCCGGCCACTGCGCCGCCTCGCACCGCTTCGGATACGAGTGCCGCGTCATGGTCGGGTTCGCCGAACAGGTGCGAGCCGCGTCCATTGCAGGTGAAGACCAGCGCGGCCGCGGCCGGCGCGGCGTCGAGCAGCGCGCGGAGGTCTTCGTCAGCGGTGCGCGCGTCGCGTACCTGGAATTGGACGGTGGTGCCGGGGGCGATGAGGTCCCCGACCGCGACGGCGCCGCGCTCGTGGTTCGCACCGAGCACGTTGCGCACCAGGAAGTCGCCGCGACCGAACTCGGCCCGGTGTTCGTCGATCACGATGCCCGCATGCAACCCCCGGGCGAGCAGCGCACGGTCTGCGGGTGTCGCGTGGTCGATCAGCGCGCGCAGTCGTTCGAGCGCAGGGCGCCCGCCGAGCTCCTCGATGAAGTTGCCGTCGGCGCGCGTGACGATGAACGGCTCGCCGATCGGCCGACAACCCTGTGACACGACGACCCGCGTCGGCGCGTCGTCGAGCAGGAACCCGACTGCGCCGTCGTCGAGCAGCAGGCCGTCGAGCACGAGACGGTTCTCACCTGGGCCCCGTGCCGCCGACGCGAGACCGCCGATCACCGTGAGCGCAGGTGCCTCGTCGTTCACCTGGCGCACGAAGGCGTCGGTGGGGAAGGTGTAGGGGTCGGCGAGCAGCACCAGGGTGCGTGGCCGGTCACCGACATCGCTCGGTAGTCCAGTGATGGTCGAGCCGTCGCCATCCGCGAACGCGTCGAGCCGTATCGGGCGCACCGCGCCGACGCGTCCGGCCCACAGTGACACGGCCGCGGTGTCCTCGACCTCCTCATTGCCGCCGATGACCGACACCGCGGTGGCCCCGACCAGCACCCCCGGGTCGAGTACGGCACGCACGACATCGACCAGGTCGCCGACCGCGCGACGATGCGGCGCCGTGACGAACAGCATCGCCACGTCGGGGCGCGAACCCACCTGGTCGAGCACGTGACCGACGACCTCACCGATCGCGGTGGAGGCGACGGGGTGGCGCGAGATCGCCGCGCCGAAGCGCTGCGAGCCCGGCGCACTCATGCGATCGACGAGAGCGGGGGGAGAACGGTGTACGGCACCGTTGTGATCGGCCCGAGGTCGACGCGGCATTGCGCTTCGACCGTGCCCGGTTCGTCGAATGCGAGCTCGGCGCGGACGAGCCGGTAATTGAACTTGCCCGGCTCGATGGCGAGGGGCTGCGCGTTGCGCGCGATCTGCTCGCCGTTGCGGTGGAACGTGACCTCGAGCGCCGCCGTCGCCTTGCCGTCGAGCGGGCAGCGGATCATCACGACGAGGTGGGGTGAAATCGTCACCGGAAATGGTCCGGGCGCCGGTGCCGAGAACTGGACGCCCCCGAGATCGATGCGCGTGGACGGGCCGGCCACCTGTCGCAGTTCAATGGTGTCGATGAACAATGCGGCCACGATCTCCATGGCGGCGAGGCTAGCGATCAGACCCTGTCGGGCGTGACGCGGGCTACGACGAACTTGGGCGACTGGTGACGCACCGTGAGCCAGTGCAGCTTCGCCATGAGGCGAATCGCCCACCACGCCGGGTCGAACTCGTGCGCGTTCAGCGAGAGCCGAGCAGACGTGGGTGCCGCATGGTGGTTGTTGTGCAACCCTTCGCCCGCACTGAGCATCGCCAGCCACTGCACGTTCGTGGCCGTGGTCGCGTATGTGCGTTTGCCGAAGGTGTGGGCGATGGAATTCACCGAGCCCGACAGGCCGAGGAAGAGCACCATGTGGAACGGCGCGGCGACCGCGGCCACCTGCCACCCGAACATCGCTGTGAGCAACACCACGCCGATGCCGAGGCCGAGCAGCGCGTGGTCGAAGATCAGACGGTCGGCGCGGGTCTGGGGGATGTCGCGGGTGTACTTGGCCACCTGCGCGTCGTCGCGAGCCACGCGCCGGTACAGGGCCGGATTCGTCAACTGCACGCGCAGCCAGCCGAGCACCGCGGGCGAATGCGGGTCTTCGGTCTGATCGGTGAAGGCGTGGTGCTTGCGATGAACGGCCACCCATTGCCGTTCGCGCATGCCCGTGGACACCCACAACGTGACCTTGAACACCGCACCCAGCCAACGCTTCGTGGTGAGCGCACTGTGTGCAAGGCCTCGATGCAGGTACACCGTCGTGCAGAAGTTCGCGATCATCGTGACGCAGAATCCGATGAGAAGGCCGAGGAGCAGCACGCGCAACATGACAGCCGGCACGCTAGCCACCTCTACGCGGAAGCGAGAGGTTTCCGGCGGGTAATCGAGAGCCGTGAGTTGGCTTCGACCAGGTGACCGATGTACCAGGTGCGCGACATTCCGTGGATGCGGTAGCGAACGCGGCGGACCCGCCCCGGCGATCGCGTACCCTCTCGTCTGATGCTCGCCCGGCTGACGCTCCCTGTCGTCCTCACCCTGACGATGCTCATCGGTGCCTTCCAGGCGTGGCACACCGACCGTGAATCGGCGCCCCAGGTCGCGTCGGCGCAGAGCCCGGCGCCACCGTCGACGGTCACACCGGTGTTGTCGGTGCGACGCGCCCCCGACTGGCTGCAGCGCCCGACCGCAGACGCGGCGCTCGACCGGGCGCTCGACGCCGTGGTCGCCGCGTCACCCGCCGACACGTGCCTCGTCGTGCGCGACAACGAGCGGGTGCTGTACTCGCACAATGCCGCGATGCCACTCGTGCCGGCCTCGACCGTGAAGCTGCTCACTGCATTTGCGTCCCTCGACGTGCTCGGCGCACGCACATCGTTCGACACCACGGTGGTCGCCGGCGCCGCACCTGTGAACGGGGTCCTGACGGGCAACCTGTGGATCATCGGCGGGGGCGACCCGATCCTGTCCACCCAGGACTACGTCGACCGTTTCGGGCAGCCACAACCCTTCACCAATGTTGCCGTGCTCGTAGAACGCGTCGCGGCGGCCGGTATCACCCAGATCCGCGGTGACATCGTGGGCGACGAGAGCCGCTACGACACGCGACGCTACGTCGCGTCATGGGATCCATCGTTCATCGCAGATCACGAGTCAGGCCCGCTCAGCGCCCTGGCGCTGAACGACGGGTTCGCCGTCTATCCGAAGTCGAAGTTCAACACCTCGGCCACACCGGCCGACGATCCGGCTCAGCGTGCGGCGAGCGTCGTGCGCGACCTGCTCGTCCAACGCGGTATCAAGGTCACCGGCGCCGCACGTTCGGGCCGCGCCCCGACGGTCGCCGTCGAGGTGGCCCGCGTGTCGGCCACGCTCACAGACGTGGTGACCGAGATGCTCGGACAGTCCGACAACTACACCGCCGAGTCGCTGACCAAGGAGCTCGGTTTGCACGTGACGAACGAGGGCACGACCGCCGCCGGTGTCGCCGCTGCGCGCGACGCCGCCACCAAAAACGCGCTGCCGATGCAGGGCGTGGTGCTCGTCGACGGCTCGGGGCTCGATCGGTCGAACCGCTTGACCTGTGACTTCTTAGCCGCACTGCTCGGCCGCGCCGGCGCAACGTCGACCATCGCGAACGCACTACCGGTCGCGGGGAAAGCGGGCACCCTCGCCGACCGATTCATCGGCTCGGCCGCGACCGGCCGCATTCACGCGAAGACCGGTTCGCTGCGCAACAGTCGCGCCCTGGCGGGCTTTGCCGACGCCGGCCGCGCCACGGAGACGCACACACTCACCTTCGCCTACATCGCGAACCAGACAAACCTCAACACCGACGCCAACCTGAAGGCGCAGGAGCAGCTCGGCATCGGTCTCGCGACGTACCCCCAGGCTCCCAGCCTCGCCGAGCTCGGTCCGCGGTAGTGTCGCCCGGTGGCCCGCTCGCCGATGTTCCCCCTGGGAATGGTGCTGTACCCGACCCAGGTGCTCCCGCTGCGCATCTTCGAACCCCGGTATCGGGTCATGGTCGCCGACTGTCTTCGCGACGACGCCGGTTTCGGGGTCGTGCTCATCGAACGGGGGAGCGAGGTCGGAGGAGGCGACACACGCACCGCCGTCGGCACGATGGCACGCATCGTGCACGCGCAACCGTTCCCCGATGGCCGCTGGTCGATCGTGGCCATCGGCACAGAGCGCATCCGCGCCGTGGCCTGGCTGCCCGACGATCCCTATCCGTGCGCGGACGTCGAACCGTTTCCCGATAGCGAATCGACCGAGTCCCTCGACACCCTTACCGCGCATGCCACCGAGCTGCTCCGGAAGGTTCTCGCGATGAAGACCGAGCTCGGCGAGCTCGTGCCACCGGCCACGTTCGAGGTGAGCCCCAACCCGCTGGCCGCGAGTTATCAACTCGCCGCGGCGAGCCCATTCGGCCCCGTCGACCGACTTGCTCTCCTGAGCGCGAGCGGTCCCGCCGAGCGCATGGCCGAACTGGTGTCACTCCTCGACGACGAGCAGTCGTTCTGTCACGCCCGCCTGGCGATGGAGACAGGTGCCGACGGCCCCGACTAGGGTGACCAACTCGACCGAACTGCACGGGATCCGCATCGTGGCATTCAACGACGACACTCCGAGAGCGAAGCCCGCCACCAAGGCCGACAACAAGCGCGGAGACATCGGCGACGCCGTGAATCTCGTCAAGGCATACGCCAAACAGGAGACCATCGACCCGCTTCGCGCGGTCGGTTCATATCTCGCGTGGGGCATACCCGGCGCGCTCCTGTTAGCAGTCGGCTGGCTGTTCTTGCTCATCGGCCTGCTGCGCGTGATGCAGACGGAGTTGCATGCGTTCGACAACGGCTGGTCGTTCGTCCCCTACCTCGCGGTCGTGGCCGTCGGTGGTGCGGTGATGGCGCTGTTCGTGCGTCGCGTCCGAAAGAGAGACCTCCGTGGCTGAAGACTCGCAGCAGATCTCACGCGCCGATCTCGAGGCGAAGTTCCGCGACGTCAAAGGCGGCGTCGACCAACGCACTCTTGCCGCGAAAGAGTCTGCCAAGCCCTACGCGATCGGCGCGGCGATCCTCGTGCTCCTCCTCGCCTACGTCATCGGCAAGCGCGTCGGCAAGAAGAAGTCCACCGTCGTCGAGATCCGTCGCATCTGATCGCCACGTCGGGTCATTCGCATGTTTCGCATTCTCCGCAGCGGGTACCTTCGCCGATGGCTCCGCTACAACGCGCTTCGCAAGGGGCTCCTCGGACAACAAGGTCCGTGGTTCTTCGTGTTCGTCGCGACGTTCGTGTTGCGCCGCGTCAACTCGGTGCTGAAGCGTGGCGTGATGCCGATCCGCTTCAGCGAGAAGCTCGAGCCCGGCGCGTCCTACCTCATCACGCACATCGTGCCGCCCACGCGTCGCGATCGCCGCAAGGCCCGCCGCGCGGCAGCCGCGTGAGGCAAACCGCGTCGCTCACATGAAGATCCTGCTGCGCAACCCTCGCCGCGAGGTCGAGTTCGACGGGCCGCTCCAGGTCGACGTCATTCTGCGCCGGCTCGCCATCGACCGTGAGACGGTTCTCGTGATCATCGACGGAACGCTCGTGCCCGGCGACGCGTTGGTTGGGGCCGACGCGGTCGTCGAAGTGCGTCCGGTCATCTCCGGGGGCACGGGATGAAGTGCACGGTGTGCCGCGGGCCGGCCGTCATCGACATTCGTCGCCACAACGCGTACTTCTGCCCCGAGCACTTCTTGCGTCTGTGCCGCGATCAGGTGGCCAAGGCCATAGCCGACTTCGCCATGTTCGAGCTGGGCGACCGGGTGCTCGTCGCAGTGTCGGGCGGCAAGGACTCGCTCGCGGTCTGGGACATCTTGGTCGAACTCGGCTACAACGCCGACGGCTTCATCATCGGCCTCGGCATCGGCGACTACAGCGCGGCGTCCACCCAGCACGCACGCGCCTACGCCGCCGCACGCGACCTGACACTTCTCGAAGTCGACCTGCCGACCCGGTACGGCTACGACATCCCCGCGGGCGCAAAGGCCGCTCGGCGTACGCCGTGCTCGGCCTGCGGGCTGTCGAAGCGGCACCTGTTCGACAAGGCTGCAATCGACGGCGACTACGACGTTGTGGTCACCGGGCACAACCTCGACGACGAGGCCGCGGTGCTCCTCGGCAACGTGTTGCACTGGCACACCGAGTACCTCGGCCGCCAATCACCGGTACTGCCGGCGCGGGCCGGGTTCCCCAAGAAGGTGAAACCGCTCGTCCGCCTCGGCGAACGCGAGATGGCCGCATACTGCGTGCTCCGGGGCATCGACTACATCGTCGAGGAATGCCCCATGGCCGACGGCAACCGCCACTTGCACTACAAAGACGCGCTCAATGCGATCGAAGCCCGCTCGCCGGGCGCGAAATTCGACTTCTATCACCGATACCTCATGAACGTGGCGGCCGCGTTCCGGGTCGACGAAGCCGACGACGTGCTCGGTTCGTGCGAACGCTGCGGCGCGTCGTGCTCCAACGAGATCTGTGCGTTCTGCCGTCTCGTCGAGCGTGCGACCACCCCACAACCGGTTGCCCTCGGCCCGCGACGCCGTCGCGGACCGCATGCCACCCACGATCGATCAATCGTCGAGGAGCATTCTCCGTGAGCCGACCATTCCTAGCCGGCGAGCGAGCGATGCTCATCGATCGCAAGAAGCGCCGGTACCTCATCGCGCTCGTGCCCGGCTCCGAGTTCCACACCCATGCCGGCGTCGTTCCCCATGACGAGATCATCGGCGAGCCCGAGGGTGCGACCTTGCGCTCGACGCGCGGCGGCACCTACACGGTGTTCCGCCCGACCCTGTCCGACTTCGTCATCGAGATGCCACGCGGCGCGCAGGTGATCTACCCGAAGGATCTCGGGCCGTTGCTTTTGCTCGCCGACATCTTTCCCGGCGCGCGCGTGCTCGAGTCGGGTGTTGGCTCAGGCGCGTTGTCGATGACCATGCTGCGTGCCGGCGCAATCATCAACGGATACGAGATACGCGACGACTTCGCGCGGCGAGCACAACGCAACGTGGCCGACTTCCTCGGCGACGACGCGTCGTCGCGCTACACCGTCGAGCTGCGCGATTGCTACGAGGGCACTGAGTTGCGCAACCTCGACCGGGTCGTACTCGATCTGCCCGAGCCGTGGCGAGTGGTACCCCACGCCGCCAAGGCGCTGCACCCGGGCGGCATCCTCGTGGCCTACACGCCCAGCATCCTGCAAGCGGTGCAGACCCGCGAAATCCTCGACGCGTACGGGTTCGATCTCGCAGGCACCGTCGAGGTCCTCAATCGCACGTGGCACATCGAGGGCGCATCGGTGCGACCTGACCACCGCATGGTGGCCCACACCGGCTTTCTCACCCATGCCCGACTGCTCGACCCCGAACGCCGCTCGATGGTACGCGAGTCGGCCGCCGCGGCCCGAAACGACGAAAACTCAGCCGATGACGCGGGCGACCCCACGGCTGCGTGAGCTCGGCACCGCGGGGTACGTCCATGTGCACCGCACCCGGACACCCCGAAGAGAGCCGGAGCGCTCCCGTCGATAGAAACCAGTCGGTCTGCGAGCCGCAGGACGGTTACTCGACCTCGATGAAAATGCACTCGCCCGGGCACTCGTCGGCCGACTCGATGACCGCGTCTTCTTGGCCCGCCCGGACGTTGGCCAAGCCGGCGGCGCCGCCCGGGTCAGAGAACACCTTGGCACCTTCTTTGACGTACGCGAGACCATCGTCCAGCAAAGTGAACACGTCGGGGGCGATCTCTTCGCAGAGCCCGTCGCCCGTGCAGAGATCCTGATCTATCCAGACCTTCATGATGGTTTCGTGTCCTCCGTGGTGCCGTGGGTAGGGGTCCCGTGGCCGGTGTCGCCGGTTCTATCGGCGAGACCGTCGTTGCCTTGAGCGTGTTGCCTTGAGCGCAGAGCCTTGAGTCAAGCCGTTGCCGCACGGCGACGGCAAGCCCGCAGCATAGTCAACACCCGGCGAATACACACGGCGAATGCCGGGAAAACCGCGCCGGCCTCGTCGCCTTGGAGTGCGGGCCTTGCTGCCGACAGGAGGCACGCGGGACGGACCGCCCGCACTGGATCGGCCGACCTCGTGACCCCTGACAGTGTGCGCCGCTCTTCGACGGCCACCGTGTAGCGTCCAGCCGCGAGCCCCGCCACGAGGAGCCACGTGAAGGACACGAGCGCAGAGAACGATCGCCTCCGCGAACAGCTTGCCGGCCTCGAGGGTGAGCTCTTGACGCTGCGGCAACGCTCCGCCGATGCCCCGAAGCGCGTCCGCACGCTCGAGGAGCGTCTCCTCGAGACCAAGGGCCAGTTGGCGCAAGCGGTGTCGCAGAACGAGAAGCTCACGTACACGCTCCGCGAGGCCCGCGAGCACATCTCGGCGTTGCGCGAAGAGGTCGACAAGCTCACCCAGCCGCCTTCCGGCTACGGAACGGTCCTCGGCACCAACGACGACGGCACCATCGACGTGTTCGCGAGCGGCCGCAAGATGCGCGTGTCCGCGCATCCCGATCTCACCGGCGAGTTGGTGCGTGGCCAAGAAGTCGTCCTCAACGAGTCGCTCGCCGTGGTGTTGTCACGCGGCGCCGACACCACGGGCGAGGTCGTCACGGTCAAAGAAGTGCTGGCCGGCGGCAACCGTGCCCTTATCGTGGCCCGGGCCGACGAAGAGCGCGTCGTCGACCTCGCCGACTCGATACTCGCGACGCGACTTCGCAGCGGCGACTCCGCGCTCATGGATTCGCGGTCCGGCATGCTTCTCGAAAAGTTGCCGCGACCCGAGGCTGACAACCTCGTGCTCGAAGAGGTACCCGACGTCTCCTACGAGGACGTCGGCGGCCTCGACAGCCAGATCGAACAGATCACCGACGCAGTCGAGTTGCCCTTCCTGCACAGCGCGCTGTTCAAGAAGTACTCGCTACCCGCGCCGAAGGGCATCTTGTTGTACGGCCCACCGGGCTGCGGCAAAACCCTCATTGCGAAAGCGGTCGCAAACTCGCTCGCCAAGAAGGTCGCTGAGGTCAGCGGCGATCGTGAAGCGAAAAGCTACTTCCTCAACATCAAGGGCCCCGAGCTCCTCAACAAATATGTCGGCGAGACCGAACGTCAGATCCGCCTCGTCTTCCAACGAGCACGCGAGAAGAGCGAGCAGGGCTGGCCGGTCATCGTGTTCTTCGACGAAATGGAATCGCTCTTCCGTACACGCGGCTCGGGCATCAGCTCCGACATCGAGTCCACGATCGTTCCCCAGCTCCTGGCCGAGATCGATGGCGTCGAGGCGTTGCGCAACGTCATCGTGATCGGCGCGTCGAATCGAGAGGACCTCATCGACCCGGCAATCCTGCGCCCCGGACGCCTCGATGTGAAGATCAAAATCGAGCGACCAGGTGAGCAGGCTGCGGCGCAGATCTTCGCGCGTTACCTCACGACCGAGGTGCCGATCGACGCGGAGACGGTGAGGGTGCTCGGCGGGGGAGACCCGGCCAAAGCCGTGCAAGCCATGATCGAGGAGACTGTTCGCGAGATGTATCGCGACGACGAAGCGAACCAGTTCCTCGAAGTCACCTACCAGAACGGCGACAAGGAGATCATGTACTTCAAGGACTTCGCGTCCGGGGCCATGGTCGAGAACGTCGTGCGCCGAGCGAAGAAGCTCGCCATCAAACGCGAGATCGCCGGCGGCACGACCGGCATCTGCACCGACGACCTCATCGCGTCGATCCATCAGGAGTACAAGGAGCACGAAGACCTGCCGAACACCACGAACCCCGACGACTGGGCGAAGATCTCGGGCAAGAAAGGTGAACGCATCGTGTACATACGCACGCTCGTGCACAAAGACGATGCGCCTGTCGGTGGCCGCGCCATCGAACGGGTCGGGACCGGCCAGTACCTCTGACACCATGGCCATCCCGAAGACGCTCGGCATCGAGACCGAATACGGCATTGTGGTACGGGGCGCCGACGAGTCGAATCCCATCGCCGCGTCGTCGTTGCTCATCAACGCGTACCTGTACGAACTGACGGCCGCAGCCGGCCAGGGGTCCAAGGTCGGTTGGGACTTCGAGGACGAATCGCCGGGGAACGACGCTCGGGGTTTCGCGCCGCTCGGGTCGCTCCCGCCCGATATCGAGACCCACCTCGTCAATGCAGTGCTCACCAACGGGGCGCGGTACTACGTCGACCACGCGCACCCCGAGTTGTCAACTCCCGAATGTGCCGACCCGTTGTCGATCGTCCGCTACGACCGGGCGGCCGAACGCATCGTCGAGCGTTCCATGCGAGCCGCCAAGCGCATGTTGCCCGCGGGCCAAGAGCTCGTCGTCTACAAGAACAACAGTGACGGCAAGGGCAACAGCTACGGCTGTCACGAGAACTACCTCATGGAGCGCCAGGCACCATTCGGTCGCATCGTCGCGCACGCCACTTCACATTTCGTGAGCCGACAGATATTCACCGGTGCCGGCAAGGTGGGCACCGAGGCGAGCGGCCTGACCGCGCGCGACGTACCGTTCCAGCTCACGCAGCGTGCCGATTTCTTCGAAGAGGAAGTCGGGCTCGAGACCACGCTGCGGCGGCCGATCATCAACACGCGCGACGAGCCGCATGCCGATGCGACCAAGTACCGTCGGCTCCACGTCATCGTCGGCGACTCGAACATGAGCGAGGTGTCCACCTTCTTGAAGGTCGGCACGACCACGTTCGTGCTCAGCATGATCGAAGACGACTACTTGCCCCGGATTTTCGCGCTCGAGTCACCGGTGCAGGCCATGCGCCAGGTGAGCTACGACCTCACGCTGCGCAAGCCGCTTCGCCTGCTCGACGGCACCACCGTCACGGCGCTCGACATGCAGTGGGAACTACTCGAGCGGGCCGGCAAGTACGCGGCGGAACGAGGTACCTCCGCAGTCGGCGGACCGGTCGCCGAGCGGGTGCTCGCGCGCTGGGAAGCGGTTCTCAACCAGCTCGAGGATGACCCGATGGAGCTCGCCGACCAGCTCGACTGGGTGGCCAAGTATCGCGTGATCGAGGGGTACCGCGACCGAAACGGTCTCGCGTGGGGCGACGCCAAGCTCCGAGCCATCGATCTCCAATACCACGATCTGCGCCCCGAGAAGTCGCTTTTCCGCCGCCTCGGGGTCGAACGACTCGTCAGCGAGGACGAAATCGACTTCGCGACCACGAACCCGCCGCGCGACACCCGGGCGTACTTCCGCGGTGAGTGCCTGCGTCGGTGGAGCGACCAGATCGTGGCCGCCAACTGGGATTCACTGGTCTTCGACATCGGTACCGAACCGCTGCGGAGAGTCCCGATGATGGAGCCGCTGCGCGGGACCGCCGATCACGTCGGTACCTTGTTCGAGGAATGCGCATCGCCGAAGGAGCTGTTGGATCGTCTCGGCGGGAGCTGAACGCGACCGGCAGATGATCGTGTCCCCCACGGGAAGATGAGGGTGAGATGGCCGAACGAGAGCAGGTCCGCAAGCAGGCCCCGGCGCGCCGGGACGAGACCGTCGAGGAGGCCCCCGCCGCGACCGAGCAGGGCGAGAAGATCAAGGCCGAGCTCGACGACCTGCTCGACGAGATCGACCAGGTACTCGAGACCAATGCAGAGGACTTCGTGAAGTCCTACATTCAAAAGGGTGGCCAGTGACCCGGGCCCGCGTTGCGGCCCGGTAGCCTCGCCCTCCCATGAGCCTCCCGTTCTTCACGCTCTCCGATGACCCGGGTCCGAGTTTCGCCGCCCTCGTACGGCGAGTCGGTCTCGTCCCGCCGGTCCCCGATGCACCGTTGTCACCCGAGCAGTTCTCCCATGGCACAACGGTCGTGGCCGTGCGGTTCGCCGACGGCGTCGTCATGGCGGGCGATCGCCGCGCCACCTCGGGCAACCTGATCAGTCATCGGTCGATCGAGAAGGTCTTCCCCGCGGACTCCCACTCGGCCGTGGGCATCGCCGGCGCGGCCGGCCCGGCCATCGAGATGGTGCGGCTCTTCCAACTGCAGCTCGAGCACTACGAAAAGGTCGAAGGCAGCCGCCTATCCATCGACGGCAAAGCCAATCAGCTGGGCACGATGATCCGCTCGAACCTCCCTGCGGCCATGCAAGGTCTCGTTGTGGTGCCGCTCTTCGCGGGCTATGACCTTCGCCGGAGCACCGGACGCCTGTTCCAGTACGACATCACCGGCGGGCGATACGAAGAACGCGACTTCGCATCGACCGGATCGGGCAGCCTTCACGCCGGAACAGTCGTGAAGCTCGGGTATCGCGAGTTGTTGACCCGCGACGAGGCGCTCGACCTCGTGATCGAAGCGCTCTTTCAAGCAGCCGACGACGATTCCGCGACCGGTGGTCCCGACCTCATGCGCGGCATCTTCCCGGTCGTGGCCACAATCACCGCGCAGGGGTACCAACGCGCCGCCGACGACG
>JANMVY010000846.1:0-3352 GCA_031393535.1 Actinomycetes bacterium
GCATGGTCGAACGCATGCAGGATCTCGACGTCGTCGACGCCGTGCTTGCGTGCCGAACGATGGATCTCCACATCCAGCTATCGTATTACGAAATCGAAGCCATGGGAACCCAGGGCCCACCGCTCACGCCACCGCGGCGCGGAACTGCGCAAACACGTCACCCGGGAGCGGTTCGTCGAGGCGCCACGTGATCTGGATCGGGCGATCGGATCGATGCTCGACGTAGCGCGCGGTGCCGGCGCAGAAGTACGCCATGGTGCGCCCAGCCGAGGTTGTCTTCGCGAGCCGGATGAACAACGCAACGTTCGTCCCCATCGCCCCATGGTTCAGGTACCGCTGGCCGACCGCGCTCGCCACCGACGTCGTCGACTGCGACTCCCAATGGAACAGCCGGTCGCTGATCGCGTAGTCGAGGTACCGCGTCGTCGGCGAATAGTCGCGGTCGGCCTTCTGCAGAGTGATGAAGAACAGATCGGTCTGGCTGTCCTTGTGGAAGTACACGCCGGTCTGCAACTCGAGGCGCTTCTCGACGCGACTCGCACCGAACGCGGCGAGCACTTCCTCGCGCGTGTAGGACGCATGGACCTGCAACGGCACCGGTTGCAGCAGCTGGATCGGTCGATGCAGGTGATCAATCTCGCGCTCGCGCAACCCCAGCACCTCGACGAGTTCGCGTCGCAGACCGTCATGGCGCCACAGCTCGGTAGCGGCACTGTCGAGCGAATCAGCACCACCGAATCGCGGCAACAAGGTGAGCAACAAACCCTCGAGCTGCCGCCGTGTCCGTTCGTCGAGTGAGGCCCCGACATGCGGCACCGGTCGATCGAGCAGGCGGCGGTACGCGTCGATGCGATCCTGGTCGTCGACGTGGAGCAGCCGTGCCATACCGGGCGCGATCTTGTCCTCACCGGTGGCCGCCGCGGGTGCAGGAACACCGGCGTCGCGGCGTAGCTGCGTCCATGTCCGCCCACCTCGATAGAGGTCGTCGAGTTCGAGGCCGGTCTCGTCAAGGTATCGCGCCAGCGGCACGTCACCCAGGGCCCGCAGCTCACCCACTCGCTGCTTCCACGTGTTTGGCAGCGCATGCTTCACGTTGTCGAGCACGATCTGGCGCGCCACGGCATCGAGCTGCAAGTGGCAACCGGCGGGCAGGTACGGGAACCCCTCGGCGAGGTCACGCTCGAGCTCGCGGCGAGTGCGGCCGAGCATCGCCCGATACCGCAGGTCGAAGCGGAACTCTTTGCGCTGGTGCCCGACGAAGTCGAGCACGGTCAGCACGTCCTTGTCGGCGCTGCGGCGCAGGCCGCGGCCCAACTGCTGCAGGAAAACCGTGGCGCTCTCGGTGGGGCGAAGCATGAGCTCGACATCGACCGCGGGAACGTCGACGCCCTCGTTGAAGAGATCGACGGTGAACAGCACGTTGACCCGGCCATCGCGCAGGTCGCGCAGCGCCTTCCGGCGATCGACGTCATTCGTCCGCGAGGTGACGGCTCGGGCCGCGATCCCGGCTCTCGTGAAGCGATCGGCCATGAACTCGGCGTGGGCGATGCTCACGCAGAACCCGAGGGCCCGCATCGCAGTCGGCGTGCCGATCTTGTCGTTCACCGCGGCGAGCACTTTGGCGACCCAGTAGTCATCGGCGGTGTAGAGGTTGGTGAGTTCGTCGGTGTCGTAGCCGATGCCTCGGCGCCACCGCACGCCCGATAGGTCGGTGCCATCGTGGATGCCGAAGTAGTGGAATGGACTCAGCAACCCTTGTTCGAGCGCATCCCACAGGCGGAGCTCGACGGCGATGCGCCCGCCGAACCACCGCAGCACGTCGAGCCCGTCGGTGCGTTCGGGCGTGGCGGTGAGACCAAGGAGGTGCTTCGGGCGGAGGTGATCGAGCAGCACCGCATACGTGGCCGCGGCCGCGTGATGGAACTCGTCGACGACGACCACGTCGAACTGCTCGGGGTCGAGCGCGGTCACGTCTTGGGCGCTCAGCGATTGGATCGACGCGAACACGTGCTCCCAGCGCTCGGGCCGCTGCCCACCCACCCAGAGCTCACCGAAGGCGCCGTCGCGCAGCACATGGCGGAACGTGGTCTGGCTTTGGTGCAGGATCTCCTGGCGGTGCGCCACGAAGAGCAGCCGGGCCCGAGGGAGCTCGGCACGGAGCCGGCGGTAGTCGAGCGCCGCGACGATCGTCTTGCCGGTGCCGGTGGCCGCCGCGACGAGGTTGTGCGCGTGCCCGCGCTGACGTTCGAGCTCGAGGCGATCGAGGATCTGCCGCTGGAACGGATACGGCTGGATGTCGAACGGCGTCGCGATCGCGTCGTCGGTCGCGACCACCGTGGTCGCCTCGGCGAACTGCGCCGCATCGAAGTCCTCGAAGTGCGGATCAGCCCAATAGGTGGCGAAGGTGCGATCGAACGCCGCGATGAGGTCGGGGTTCAACCGCTCGGCCGCACGCACGTTCCATTCGAGCCCCGTGACCTGCGCGGAGAACGTGAGGTTCGACGATCCGATGTACACGGTGGAGAAGCCCGACTCGCGGTGGAACATCCACGCCTTCGCGTGCAGGCGCGTCGTCGAGATGTCGTAGCTCACCTTGATCTGCGCGCCGAGGTTGCGCAGCTCCTCGAGGGCACGCAGCTCGGTGCTGCCGGTGTAGGTGGTGGTGATGATGCGCAGCGGCTTGCCGGCTTCGGTGTGGCGCCGCAACGCGTCGCGAAGATCGCGGAGGCCGGTCCACCGGATGAAGGCGAGCACCACGTCGATGCGATCGGCCGACGCGATCTCGGCTGCTATCTCATGCCCAATCGACGGTGCACCGCGCGCGTTCGTCATGAGCACGGTGTCGCGCAGCGGGGTGAGTGGTCGCTCGATCCTCACGACGGCCGCGTTGCCGGCCGGTGAGAGACGCTCGACCGCCGCGAGCCGCGACACCGGTGCGACGAGCTGCTGCCCGGCCACGACACTGTTCTGCACCGCCTCGCCGAGCAACTCGGTAAGCCGTTGGGTCAGCAGCACCGCTGCCTCCGCTCGGTCATCGGCCCCCACACCGGCCAGCGCGGTGCGCAGCCAACCAGCGGCCATCTCGGCGACGCGATCGGGGATCTCGGCCGCGTCGACCTTCAGTAGCTCCGCCCGCAGGCGCCGCGCCTCGAGCGTGGTGAGTTCGTCGCGCAGCAACCCGTCGACGAGTCGGTCGTAGAGACCTTCGCCCAGCTCCGCCATCAGTCTTCCCGGCGAGCAAGGACGACGCCCGTGCCCTCGTGGTGTTCGACGCGTGCGGCATGCATCTCCTCGGCGAGGAATGCGGGGATCACACCGGCCGTCCTTCGTTTCCGCCAGATTGCAGGTTCGT
>JANMVY010000017.1:0-14568 GCA_031393535.1 Actinomycetes bacterium
GTTGGTGCTCGCTCGCGAGCACACCTTGCCGCTCGCGGCACCGCTCACGCAACTGTTCCCCGATGGTGCCCTGCGGCGTGGCATCACCGTCACCGTCGAGGGGCCCGGGGCGGCGTCGATCGGGCTCGTGCTCGCCGCGGCGCCAGTACACGCCGGTTCGTGGGTGGCCTTCGTCGACCTGCCCGAGTTGAACCTCGCCGCCGCGGTCGAAGCCGGGCTCGTCCTCGAACGTGTGGCCTGCATCCGCAGCGGTGAGCAGTGGGCGGCTGTCGTCGCCGCGCTCCTCGGGGCCTTCGACATCGTGGTGGTGGGCATGGGTCGGCGGGTCCGCGCCGGCGACGTGCGGCGCCTCGGTGCTCGGGCTCGTGAGCGTGGCTCGGTGCTCGTCGCACTCCGTGGGGTGTGCGGCGCCGCGGTGTGGCCCGACGCTCCCGACCTGACCCTCACTGCCGGCGTGTCGCAGTGGTCGGGGCTCGGCGCCGGCCACGGGCACCTCCAGGCGCGCACACTCACCGTCCGAGCCATTGGGAGGCACGGGTTCTCGCGGCCGCGCCAGGTTGATCTGGCGTTCCCCCTCGGCGCGAGCGTGGCACACGAGCCGCGGCTGACGGCCGCGGGCGCGGTGATCGCCCATGCCGGGTGACGCGCGCGGGCGCCGGGCCCCCGTGCGCACCATGGTCGTGTGGTGCCTCGACTGGCCGGTCGTCGCCCACGGCATGGGCCCGCACGAGCCGGCTGCCGTGTTCGTGGCGAACCGGGTGGTCGCATGTACGGCGGCGGCGCGCTCGGCCGGGGTGAGCCGTGGTATGCGCCGGCGCGAAGCGCAGGCCCGCTGCCCCGACCTCGTGGTGCTCGAACGTGACGAGGCGCGCGAGGTGCGTGCCTTCGAGGTGGTCGCCCGCGCGGTCGAGGCGTTCGCGCCGCGGCTCGAGATCACCCGCCCAGGCACGTGTGCCTCGCCCACGCGCGGGCCATCGCGGTACTTCGGTGGTGATCACCTGCTCGCGCGCAAGGTGCAGGCCGAGGTCACCGAGGCGCTGGCCGGCCGCACCACGTGCCGCGTCGGTGTGGCTGATGGGCCGTTCGCAGCCGCGCTCGCGGCGCGCCAGACCACGCCCGACGAGCCGGGCACGGCTCACATCGTGGCCCCCGGGCAGAGCGCGGGCTTCCTCGCGCCGCTGCCCATCGGCGTGCTCGAACGTCGTGACCTCGTCGATGTGCTGGGGCGATTGGGACTACGTACTCTCGGCGCCTTCGCGGCTCTCGACACCGCCTCGGTGGCTGGTCGTTTCGGCACCGAGGGGGTACTTGCGCAGCGGCTCGCCGCGGGGCTCGACGAACGCCCACCTGACGCTCGTGATCCACTCCCCGATTTGCGCTTCACTGCGGTGCTCGAGCCCCCGGCCGAGCATGTCGAGCAGGTTGCGTTCGTTGCTCGTGAGCTGGCCGAGGAACTCCACGCCGCGCTCGATGCGCGTGGTCTCGCCTGCACCCGGGTCGCGATCGAAGCCGAGACCGAGCACGGCGAGCAGCTCCTGCGCCTTTGGCGTCACGAGGGCGCCTTGTCGGCCGGGGCCATTGCCGATCGCGCTCGCTGGCAGCTCGATGGCTGGTTGCACGCCTCCGTCGCGACCCGGCCCACCGGAGGCATCGTGCACCTCACGCTGGCCCCCGACGAGGTGGTGGCGGCGAAGGGTCGCCAGCTCGGGTTCTGGGGTGAGGAGACCGAGGCCGACGAGCGCGCGGCCCGCGCACTCGTCCGGCTTGCGTCGATGCTCGGCTCCGATTCGGTGCTGGTGCCCGAACGCGCCGGGGGCCGCGGCCCGGCCGACGCGGTACGGCTTGTGCCCGCAGTAGGGGTCGACCTTCGTGAGCGCAATCTCGATCCGCCCGCGGCCGCTCGCGGTGCGCCGTGGCCCGGTCGTGTGCCCGAACCGACCCCCGCCATCGTCCACGATCCCCTGGTACCCGTTCGATTGATCGATGCGGCCGGGTGCGAGGTCGTGGTGGGCGGCCGCGGTTTGCTCAGCGCCGCGCCGGTCACGCTCGCGATCGGCACCGGCGTGCCGGTCGCCCTCATAGGTTGGGCCGGCCCCTGGATGCTCGACGAGCGTTGGTGGGATCCCACGACCCGCCGTCGGGCCGCTCGTCTCCAAGTGCAGAGCGCGACTGGTGCTGCGTGGCTCGTGGTGCGCGAACGTGGATGCTGGTGGCTCGAGGCCACCTATGACTGAAGAATCACCGCATGTACATCGAACTCGAGCCGATCGGGGTGGTGCCGCGGGCGGGTTGAGCCGGTCGACGACGCGTGGCCGGCTCACAACCGCCCGGCGGTGCGCGCTGCATCCTCGGCTGCGGTGACCTTGGCGTCGATGATGGCCAAGCCGCCATCCCAAAAATCAGGATCGTTCAGGTCGCAGTCGACGATGCGCCCGAGGTCCGTGGGGGCAACCGAACCACCGGCTCGTAACAGCTCGAGATAGCGGGGCACGAACGCGTCGCCCTGTTCTTCGTAGCGGCGGTACACCGACAAGGCCAACAGCTGACCATATGCGTACGCGTAGACATAGCCCGGTGTGTTGATGAAATGCGGGATGTACGACCACCACGTGCGATAGCCGTCGGTCACTTCGACCGCGTCGCCGAGCATGGCGGTCTGTGTATCAGCCCACAGGGCATTGATGTGGTCGACCGACAACTCACCCTCGGTGCGCCGCGCGGTGTGCGCCGCGTGCTCGAAACGGTTCATCGCGACCTGGCGGAACACGGTGGCGATGGAGTCCTCGACCACCGAGGCGAGAAGCGCGAGCCGGTCGTTGGGATCGTCGAGCGCGCCGAGCAGGCGACCGTTCGTGACGGTCTCACCGAACACGGATGCGGTCTCGGCCACGGTGAGCGGTGTGGCCTGATGAAACGCCCCTTGTCCGCGCGCGAGATATGCGTGAAGCCCGTGGCCGAGCTCGTGGGCGAGGGTGAGCACGTCGCGGGTGCGTGCGGTCCAGTTGAGCAGCAGGTACGGGTGGTGGTTCGCAACGGTATAGGCGCAGAACGCGCCGGGGCGTTTGCCGGCGCGGGTCGGCGCGTCGATCCAGCGTTCGTCGAAGAAGCGTTGCGCCACCGACGCGAGCTCAGGCGAGAAAGACTGATATGCGTCGAGCACGATGGCCTTTGCCTCGGCCCAGCCGATCTCGGTGTCGGTCACCGCGATCGACGCCATGCGGTCGTAGTCGGCGAGCCGGTCGAGGCCGAGGATCTGTGCCTTCATCCGGTACCAACGCTGGGGGATGTCGGAGCGAGCCTGCACGGCCGCTACGAGCGCCTCGACCGATTCGTCGGTGGTCTCGTTGTCGAGGTTGAGGCCCGAGATCCACGTTGGGTACTTGCGCAGGCGATCGTCGACGGACTTGTCGTTCAACAGCGTGTTGAACACGAACGCACGGGTGCGCAGGCCGGGCACGAGCCCTGCGGTGACCGCGGCAGCCGCGCTCTGACGGGTCGCCCGATCGGGGTGCTGGAGCAGCGCGAGGCCCTGTTCGAAGGGTGCAGTGCGCGACCCGCCCGCGCCGTCGGGAAGTTCGATGGTGATCGCGGATGACAGCTCGGCGAAAAGGCGGCTCCACGCCGAGGCCCCGGTGACGTGTTTCTCGGCGAGCACCCGTTCCTCGGGCTCGCTCAACAGATGCGTGCGATACCGGCGCTTCGCGCGCAGGTGATGGGCTGCGAACCCGAGGGTCGGGTCGGCAAGGAGCGCGTCGACGGTCGCGTCGTCGAGGGCCGCCCACTCGAGATCGAAGAACAGCAGTTGCGTCGAGATCGCGGTGGCGCGCTCCTCGAAGCGCGCCATGCGTGCTCCGTTCTGCGGGTCGACGGTGTCGACGGCGAAACGCAACGCGGCGTAGTTTCCGGCGCGCCCGAGCAGATCGGCGAGTGCCTCGAAGTGACGCATGATCGCGCGCAGTTCGCCGGCGTCGATCGACGAGATGCGCCCGCGCACCGCGACGATCTCTGTGGCGACGACCGTGGCACGATCGACGAGTACGTCGATCTCCACACCGTCGAGCAACGGCTCGATGTCCCAGCCGATGTCGGTTGCGTGGTGATCGGAGGCGTGGCCGGCCACCTCGTGAGCAGAGGTCGCGGCGATCGAAGTGCGGTCTACGAACATGGGTCGAGCCTACGGTCAGCCCAGCGCCCTGCTGTTCGCGGCCCCGTGGCGGCGGTGTGTTACGTTCGGCCCGCGTGCCTGCTGGGGCACCCCGACGAGCGGCTCGGTATTCGGTGGATGTCTCGGACTTGTCAGACGAAGACGCACTGCGCCCGCCGCCGCGGCGCGCTGAGCTGTCGCCTGCGATCAAGCTCCTCGCCGTCGCCGAGTTCGCGGTCGGCATCGGCGCGCTCGCCGTCATGGGCGAGACCAACCCGCTCTACTACCTCTTGGTCATCGGTGTCGCGTTGGTGGTCGTCGGGTTGGTCGCGTCCGATCAGCGTCGTCGGGCACGCACCGAGCGCCAGGCCGTCGAGCGCCGCGCCGCAGTAGGTCGCGCGACCGATGCGGTGCTCGCCGGTGCGTTCGCCGATCCGGTGTCGCCACCCGCCTCGGTGACGGTGGCCGACGGTGGTGGCCCTGTGCCCACCGCGTTGCGTTCGGAGCGCGAGGAGTTCGTCGCCGCGCTCGTCGAGTACGGCATGCGTCTCGGTGTGCGCACGATCGTCCGCGCTGATCGCGATGACTGGTCGCACGCGCGGCGGGTCGAATACGACCTGTTGCGCGCCGCGTCGTGCTGTGCCGAGAACGAGCACGCGGTCGTGGGTGAGCTGGTCATGTGGGACAGCGTCAGCGTGCTGCATCTGCTTGACACGCCGAGTGGGTCGGGCGACGGTGTCGCTCGCTCGATCGTGGCGCCGTACGGTCGCCTGCCCGCCGCCACGCGCGTGCCGGTGCGGCGCGATCCCACGCGGGTGACCTGCGAGGTCGCAACGCTCGCGCTCGACCCGCGTGTGGCGAACGAGTACGCGCTCAACTTGTTGTGGCGTGGCATCTACGACCATGCGCGGCGCGGCGGGGCCACCGAGGTCGTGTGGACACTCGCGGCCGATCTCGCGGCGCTGTGGCGTGATCATTTCGGCTTCGCGCTCGAGGTGCTCGGTGACGGGCGTCGCAACAGTTCGGCCACTACGGTCACCGTGGTAATTCCGCTGCCCGAACTCGAGGCCAAGCTTGTGCGCGAGCGTGCCGCCTATTACGGCTGGCTCACCGTCGGCTTCGTCGAGGCCGAGCGTGTGGCGCTCGGTCTGCCGATCGACCTCAGCGGCGCCTTCGGGCGCGTGTGCGCACACGTGATGGCCAAGCGCGACCAGGTCAGATCGCCGTTCGTCCTGCAGTGACCCCACCGTCGACGTAGATGACCTGACCACTCACGTAGCGGGCGTCATCGCTGCACAGGAACGAGATCACATCGGCGATGTCGCGCGGTTCGCCGACGCGCTGCATCGGTACTGACTTGCCGCGTTCGATCCGGCGCTCGGCGGTGTAGTTCGGCGCGGTGCCCTCGGTGACGATGAGGCCCGGACCGACTGCGTTCGCCCGGATGCCGTGCGCGCCCCACTCGAGCGCCATCTGCTTCGTGAGCGAGATCACCGCGGCCTTGGTGGCCGGATATATGCCGATGCCGGGCGAGTTGGTCCATGCCGCGCCCGACGAGAGGTTGACGATTGATCCGCCTCCTGCTGCGATCATCTTCGGCGCGAAGGCCCGGCTGCACAGCACGACGCCCACGATGTTCACCGCGATGACCGACTGCAGGTCGTCGGGCGTCGCCTCGAGCAAGGAATGGAAGCGCCAGATGCCGGCATTGTTCACGAGGATGTCGCAACGCTCGATGCTCGCGGCCAATGCATCGACCGATGCCCAGTCGGCGACATCGCATTGCCGCGAGGTGCCGCCGATGGCCGTCGCGGTGGCCGCCGCGGAATCGGCGTCGAGGTCAACCGCGATCACCTCGTGGCCATCGCGGGCGAGTCGTTCCGCGGTGGCCTTGCCCAGACCCCGCCCTGCTCCGGTGACAACCGCGACGCCCATGTGACTCCTATTCACTCCCGAACCAGAAGTTCGACAGCGAGCTGATCGGCGCGGCTGACGTTGCGCCGATCAGCCCCTCGCGTGCGATAACCCTAGCGCGACGAGGCCCGCGGCTCGCCTGTGCGAACCGCGGGCCCCGATCGGGTGGGGAAGGTCAGACCTTGACGAAGTCGGGGTAGGCGATGACACCGATCTCGTGGCTGTCGAGGCCGTCGATCTCGGCTGCTGCGTCGCTGCGCATGCCCATCGTGCGCTTGCAGATCGTGAAGAACAGAATCGTCATGATCGAGCAATACGTCACGAGCACCACGGCGTTCGTGACCTGCGCGGCCAGCTGGCCGCTCTCGCCGTAGAACAGCCCCTTCACGCCACCCGCGACGCCGTTCAGTCCGTCGCCGTAGCTGCCGTCGGCAAACAAGCCCACCGCGAGTACGCCCCATAATCCGTTGGCGCCGTGTACCGCGATCGCCCCAACCGGGTCGTCGATCTTGAGCCTGTGGTCGACGAACACGACGGTGGCGATCATCAACGCGCCTGCGACGATCCCGATCACGAACGCGGCCCACGGCGCGACGAACGCGCAGGGCGCCGTGATCGCCACAAGACCCGCCAACAGACCATTGGCCGTGAACGAGGCATCAGGCTTGCCGTACTTCGCCCATGCGATGAACATCGCCGTGAGGCATCCGGCGGCCGAGGCCAAGATGGTGTTCACGATGACGACCGTGAGCCGAAGGTCGGTACCCGCAAACGTGGAAGCGCCGTTGAAGCCCATCCAGCCGACGAGTAACACGAAGACACCGAGAAATGCCATGGGAATGTGATGCCCGGGAATTGCCTGCGGCGTGCCGTCCTTCGCGTACTTGCCGATGCGAGGCCCGAGGATCTTCGCGCCCCACAACGCGGCCACGCCGCCCATGGCGTGCACCACGCCTGAGCCGGCGAAGTCGACCGCACCGTGACCCCACTTCGGTCCCTGGGCGCCGAGCTGGGAGAGCCAACCGCCGCCCCACACCCAGTTGCCGTATACGGGGTAGAGGATCGCCGACACGAACAAGCCCCAGACTACGAACGAGCTGAACTTCCACCGTTCGGCCATGGCGCCGGTGGGGATCGTTGCGGTGGCGTCCATGAACACCAGTTGGAAGAAGAAGAATCCGAGTACCGCGGTGTCGTATGCGTGGCCGGCGAGGAAGAAGCCGCTCTTGGCCAAGATGTTCCATTGCCCGAGGTGGATCGCGCTACCCGTAGGCAACAGACCGAGCGCTGAGGAGCTGGTTGCACCGAACATAAGCGCGTAGCCGCACACGAACCAGCCAACGACGCCGAGCGCGAAGATGACCATGTTCATCATCATTGTGTGCACCGCGTTCTTCGACCGCGTGAAGCCCGTCTCGACGAGCGCGAAGCCCGCCTGCATGAAGAGCACGAGCACGCCACCGACCATCAGCCACACGGTGTTGATCGATACGCGGTCTTTGGCGATCTCGCCGGCGAGTACGGCACCTTGTTGATCGACGGGGGTGTCCGCGGGGAGTACCTGCGCCGGATCAGTGCTGCTGGTCGCCCCGGTGCGGTTCCCGGTGGCCTGGGTCGGCGCGGCGGGTGCTTCGGTGGTCGTGGTCTGCGCGAACGCGCTCCCACCGATCGCGCCGACGAGCAACACCGACGACAACCCGACGACCGCGAGCAGAGCCTTGCGGTTGACGGGCTTGTTCGCCACGCCGGCCCGTCTCGCGGCCCGTCGTTCGCGTCTGCGCCACAACGCTGGCAAGAGCAACGATGATGTCACCAGCGACATCAGGATCTGCGTCGACATGTGTCCCACTCCTTCTCGAGCGCCCCTCTGGGCATGGGCACCGTACGAAGCGAATGTTTCGTGAAGCCTTCGGGTGTGTGAACACACCATTTCACCGGTCTTTTCCGTGTTTAGGGGTCGTGCGTCAGGTGCTCCAACTGTCGCCCGCGAGCACGTCGACGATCAGGCACGCCGTGTCGAGGGACGGTGATGTCCGAACTTGTCTGACGAACGCGTGTTCGCTATGGTTGGGCAGTGGGCTTCAACAACCCCGACATCCCTTGGCATGAAATCGAGCGAGCGCTCTCCGATCGCGCCCGGCCGCGCGGGCCCCAGCGGCCCACCGGGCGTGAACCACACGACCACCACGACCAGCCGGTCGGCGACGGGGGCGACAGCCCGGCCTGGTCGCGCAAACGAGCGCCGTACACACCCGACTCGCCCCTCGCCGCCGGGCCCCGCGGCGAGGCACGGGTGCCCTACGCCGAGCTGCACTGCCATTCGAACTTCAGCTTCCTCGACGGGGCATCGCACCCCGAAGAACTCGTCGAAGAAGCGGTGCGGCTCGGCCTCGACGCGCTCGCGCTCACCGACCACAACGGCTTCTACGGAGTAGTGCGCTTCGCCGAAGCGGCGCGGGTCCACGGTCTACCTACGGTCTTCGGAGCCGAGATCACCCTTGGCATCTCCGGGCCTTACGAGCCGGGTCAGGCCGACCCCCAAGGCCAGCATCTGGTGGTGCTCGCCCGCGACCCGGTGGGCTACGCGCGCCTCGCGCGCGCGCTGAGCGAGGCGCAGCTCGCGGGCGAAAAAGGCGCACCCCGCGCCACCCTCGATCAGCTCACCGCCGTCGGTACCGCAGGTGGCGCGAGCGCGGATCATTGGGTGGTGCTCACCGGGTGTCGCAAAGCCCCCGTGCCTGCAGCGCTCGAGCGCGACGGGCCGCGGGCCGCGGCCCGCGCGCTCGACGACCTCGTGGCGCGCTTCGGTCGTCCCAACGTGGTGGTCGAACTGTGGGACCACGGCCACCCTCTCGACTCGGCGCGCAACGATGCGTTGGTCGAGCTCGCGGTCGGCGCACACCTCGACCTCGTCGCGACGAACAACGTGCACTACCACCGGCCGGCGCGCCGCAAGCTCGCCACGGCCATCGCCGCGGTGCGTGCACGGCGCAGCCTGGGCGACATCGAGGGGTGGCTCCCCGCGGCGTCGAGCGCGCACCTGCGTTCGGGCGCCGAGCAGCTCGCGCGGTTCGCGCGGTACCCCGGCGTGGTCGAGCGAGCGTCCGCGCTCGCGCTCGGGTGCGCGTTCGATCTCACGCTCGTCGCCCCGAACCTGCCGCCCTTCGCGTGCCCGGACGGGCTCGACGAGATGAGGTATCTGCGCCAGGTCACCGAGGCGGGCGCGTTCGTGCGGTACGGCCCGCGCCACACCGAACGAGTGCGCGGCGCGTACGCGCAGATCGACCGTGAGCTCGCGCTCATCGACCAGCTCGGGTTCCCCGGCTACTTCCTCGTGGTATGGGATCTCGTCCAGTTCTGTGGCCGGGCGAACATCTTCTGTCAGGGCCGCGGGTCGGCTGCGAACTCCGCGGTCTGCTACGCGCTCGGCATCACCAACGCCGACGCCGTCATGCTCGGGTTGTTGTTCGAGCGCTTCTTGTCGCCCGAGCGTGACGGTCCACCCGACATCGACATCGACATCGAGAGCGACCGTCGCGAGCAGGTCATCCAGTACGTCTACGACACGCACGGGCGCCACCACGCGGCACAGGTCGCGAACGTCATCACCTACCGAGCAAAGTCGTCCATCCGTGACATGGCCAAAGCGCTCGGGTACGCGAGCGGCCAGCAGGACGCGTTCGCGAAGGCCGCCGACCGATGGTCGCCGGTCCCCGATGCCGGCGACCTGCCGGCCGACGTCCTCGAACTCGCACGCGAGATCGAGAACTTCCCGCGCCACCTCGGCATTCACTCGGGGGGCATGGTCATCTGCGATCGCCCCGTCATCGAGGTATGCCTGGTCGAATGGGGTCGCATGCCCGGGCGCAGCGTGCTGCAGTGGGACAAGGACGACTGCGCGGCCGCCGGGTTCGTCAAGTTCGACCTCCTGGGCCTGGGCATGCTCAGCGCCTTGCACTACGCGGTCGATCTCATCGGTGCGCATCACGGTCTGCGCATCGACCTCGCCACCATCCCCCAAGAGGATGCGGTCTACGACATGTTGTGCGAAGCCGATTCCATCGGGGTGTTCCAGGTCGAGTCGCGCGCGCAGATAGCCACGTTGCCGCGGTTGCGGCCGCGCACGTTCTACGACCTTGTCGTCGAGGTGGCGCTCATCCGTCCCGGCCCCATCCAAGGTGGTTCGGTGCACCCGTACATCCGTCGGCGCAACGGCAAAGAGCCGGTCACATACCTGCATCCCCTGCTCGAGAAATCGTTGGCGAAGACCCTCGGCGTGCCGCTCTTCCAGGAGCAACTCATGCAGATGGCGATCGACGTCGCGGGGTTCAGCCCTGGCGACGCCGACCAGTTGCGCCAAGCCATGGGATCGAAACGCAGCCAGGAGCGCATGGGGCGTCTGCAGGCCAAGCTCTACGCGGGCATGGCCGAGCGCGGTATCACCGGCGACATTGCCGATCAGATCTACCTGAAGCTCGCCGCGTTCGCGAACTACGGGTTCCCCGAGAGCCATTCGGTGTCGTTCGCATACCTTGTGTACTCGAGTTCGTGGATCAAGCTCCACTACCCGGGCGCGTTCTGTGCTGCGCTGCTGAACGCGCAACCAATGGGGTTCTACTCACCGCACTCCTTGGTACAAGACGCCCGTCGTCACGGGGTGATCGTGTACACCCCCGACATCAACCGCTCGGCTGCGGGTGCCACCCTCGAACCGTGCGCCGAGTCGCACCACGGCGTCGCGGTCCGGCTCGGGCTCGGCGCGGTGCGCAAGGTGGGCACCGACCTCGCCGAGCGACTCGTGGCCGGACAGCCCTATGCGTCGATGGAGCAGGTGGCCCGCCACGCGGGCACCTCACTCGACGTGCTCGAGACACTCGCCACCGCGGGCGCGTTCGACTCGCTCGTCGTTGGTGCGCCTCGGCGCAGTGTCGTTGGTGCGCCTCGGCGCAGTGCGCTCTGGGCCGCGGGCGCAGTCGCTCAGGCCAAGGCCGGACGCCTCGACGGCATCATCACCGGGGTCGACGCACCCCAGCTACCGGGCATGACCGACCGCGAGGTAGCGCTTGCCGATCTCTGGGCGAGCGGTGTGGCCCCGGACGGCCATCCCACACGCTTTCTCCGCGCCGACCTCCACGCGTTGGGGGTGGTCACTGCGATAGATCTCAAAACCATCGAGTCGAAGACCCGCGTCCTCGTGGCCGGTGTGGTCACCCATCGCCAGCGCCCGGCCACTGCGGGCGGTACCACGTTCCTCAACCTCGAGGACGAGACCGGGCTCATCAACATCATCGTCTCGAAGGGGTGTTGGCAACGACACCTCACGATCGCCCGCAGCGCACCAGCGCTGCTCATCCGCGGTCGGGTCGAGAACGCGGAGAACGTCGTCAATGTCATCGCGGAGCGGCTCGAGCCTCTGCCGCTCGGTGGGGCGTTGCGTTCGCGCGACTTCCGCTGAGCTGTCCAGTCGTCCGGGCAGCGAGGTGCAGGAGGGTTGGGCGCTGAGGACGCTGTGCGAGACTGCAACGCATGACGCGCCAGCGATTCGTCGATCGGGTGGTGGTCGTCACCGGTGCGGGCAACGGCATCGGCCGTGAGTACGCGCGCGCGTCGATGGCTCGACGCGGGGGCGGGGTCATCGTCAATCAGTCGTCGATGGCCGCGTACCTTGCGGCCGGGGGTGCGTACGGGATATCGAAGCTCGCGTTGCACGGGCTCACGATGTCGCTCGCGGCCGAGCTCGGTCCCGTCGAGGTCTCCGAATCGCATCGCTCGTTCCCCTCGCTGAACGTTTTCCGCTCGCCCGACCCCGACCGATCGTGGGTCACCGGTGCCGGGCTGGTGCTCGATCTCGCGTCGATCTACTTGTCCACGGTCGACGTCGCCACCAACCCACGTGCCGCGCTCATGGTGCGCTCGGGGTTCTTGTCGCTGCGCAGGGTGTGCGAGTTCTTCGCCATCCCGTACGACGCCGATCCGTCGCCGTCGGATCCGATCTCGATCACCCGAGACGAGTTCCGTACCGCCTGCGACCGTCTTGATGCAGCCGGAGTGCCGGTGCATGTCGACCGCGCGTGGGCCGACTTCCAGGGTTGGCGGGTGGACTACGACGGCCCCCCACGACGGGTACCTCCTGGCTACCGAGGACGCCATCGCATCTGGCCGACTTCACGATGGCGCCCTATCAACCGTGGGTGTCCGATCGCTCGGTGCGGTTCCGCCCGACCATGCGTCACTCGCTTCGAATTCGCCGTGGAAAGGCCGCCCGATGAGGACCCGCATCACCGAACTGCTCGGCATCGAGATTCCCATCGTGCAGGCACCGATGGGATTCATCGCCCGCGCCCAACTCGCATCGGCGGTGTCGAACGCGGGCGGCATGGGCATCATCGAGATGTCGTCGGGGCAACTCGACATCATCAGGGACGAGATCGCGAAGATGCGCGATCTCACCGACAAGCCATGGGGCGTGAACATCGCACAGCTCATGGTGCGCGACCCCTCGATCGTCGACTTCATCGTCGAGCACGGCGTGCGGTTCGTGACCACCTCGGCCGGCGACCCGAAGCTCCTCGTCCCTTTGCTCAAACAGGCCGGCATCACCACGTTCCATGTCGTGCCGTCGTTGCGTGGCGCGTTGAAGGCGGTCGCGGCGGGGGTCGACGGTCTCGTCGTCGAGGGCATCGAAGGCGGAGGTTTCAAGAACCCCGACGGTGCCTCGACCATGGTGTTGGTGCCGCTCATAGCGGCCCACGTCGAGGTGCCGATCATCGCGGCCGGGGGAATCTGCGACGGCGTGTCGATGGCCGCCGCGTTCGCGCTGGGCGCGGAGGGCGTGCAGATGGGCACGCGCATGTTGACCGCCGCGGAGTCGCCGATCCACGACAACTGGAAGCAGGCGGTGCTCGACGCGGCCGAGACCGACACGGTGATCGTGAACCGCTACGCGAAGCCCTCGATGCGCACGCTGCGCACAGCGCTGACCGCGGCGGCGGAGCGTGAGAACCCTGCGCCCCCACTCAGCGTCGATGGTGTGCAACGACTCTATTTCGGGGGCGAAATGAACGCCGCCTATGCGATGAGCGGCCAGGTGGCGGGGCGCATCGACGAGATCAGGTCGGTGACCGACATTCTCCACGAATCGTGGCACGACTGTCGTGCACGACTCGAGGCGCTCGGTCAACGCGCTCGCGCGTAAGCCCGCAGGGTCACGAACGTGTCGCGTGTGTATCGGCCCCGCGCGTCAAGAGGTCGAGCTCGAAGGACTCGGCGGGCCGATGACGGCATCCCCAGGCGACCAGACTCGAGGGGATCGACTCGACCCGATGATTGAACGCACGGACCTCGTCGTTGTACGCGTGTCGCGACGCGTGGATTCTTTTCTCGGTCATCACGAGTTGGCGTTGCAGCTCGAGGAAGTCGTTGTTGGCGCGAAGGTCGGGGTAGGCGTCGCTCATGGCGAGAAGTTGGCGGATTCCGACCACGAGCTGGTTCTCGGCACGGACCGTCGTAACAGGCGGACCCTCGGTGCCGATCGCCGCTGCGCAGACCAGCGTCAGGTTGTCGAGCATCGAGCGCTCGTGTGCGGCATAGCCCCTCACCGTGGCTACGAGACTCGGCACCAGGTCGTGACGGCGTCGGAGTTCGGTCTCGACGTTCGACCAGGAGACGGTGATCGCCTCGCGCTCGTGGACGAAGCGGTCGTTCGATCGCGCGACAACCCAACCCACCAGGCCCGCCGCCGCGGCAGCGATGATCAGCGGGGTCATACATCTACTTGTCGGCCGAGGCGCCCACTCCATGAGCGCACGTCGTGCGCACCCCCACTTGGAGTCGTGATCTGCTGCGCCCGCGAGCGCGAACTCACGACACGAACGGGTTCGGGGGCGAGCTCGCGATCAGCGGGTGGTGGCCGACGTGATGATTTGGGGGATGACCGGCCGGGTGGTGGTCGGCGGGGGGAGGTCGCGGCCCGATGTCGAGCATCCTCCGGCGAACCCGAGCCCCGCGGCCGCAAGTGCCACTGCGATCGTCGCGGCGCGGAGTGCGGCGAGTCGGCGTACTGCGCGCGCGCCGGTTGTACGGTCACGCATCGGCGTAGCCCCGAAGTCGGGCCGCGGCGGCGACGCGTCCGACACCCACCGCGTAGGCCGCGTGGCGAAGTGGCACGCCGTTCTCGGCGGCGAGCGTGGCCACGTTGGCAAACGCGTCGCGCATGCGGGTGTCGAGCTCGTCGTTGAAACGCTGCTCGGTCCACCGGAACTGTTGGATGTTCATCGCCCATTCGAAATACGACCCGACCACCCCCCCGGCATTCGCGAGCACGTCAGGGATGACCACCACGCCCCGCTCGTGCAGCGCGGCGTCGGCCCCCGGCGAGGTGGGGTGATTCGCCGCTTCGAGCACGATGCGTGCCGCGATGGCACCGACGTTCGCCTCGGTGATCACTCCACCCAGCGCCGCCGGCACCAACACGTCGCATTCGAGGGTCAGCAACGCTGCGTTGTCGATCG
>JANMVY010000045.1:0-2194 GCA_031393535.1 Actinomycetes bacterium
CGCGATGTGCGCGCAGGCCACCGTGCCTGTCGCAACGGGGCTCGCCGGGCTCGAGACCAAAGTCGACTCGCTGTGTCGTGCGGTCGACGAGTTGCGCCAGATCGTGTGCGCGCAGACCATGGCCGCAACCGCGTCCGAATAGCGTCGGCGCGCGTCAGCGCGTCGTGACACCGTCGGCGAGCGTTGCGTGCATCCGCGCGCGGAACGTGCGATCGGCCTGGAGTCGGTCGACGAAGTCGTCGACCGACAGGTCACTTCGGCGTGCGAGGAGCGCGAGCACGTCGAACTCGTTCCACGCGTCGAACCGGCGGTGCGTCGCGGTGAGGGCAGCGAGCGCGATCGGGTGCCCATCGACCAGCAGAGGGCCGGGGTTCGCCTCGTACGCCCAAACGGTGCCGAGGCGACCGGCGCCGTCGATGTGGACCTCGTGGTTGCGCACCTCGACGCGTACGTACGCCGGGTCTACGCGCGACACGCCTTCGGTCTCGTCCAGCCGGGCCAGCTGCGCGCGATCGACGAAGGTGACGAACGCCCCGAGCGAGGTTCCCGCGCTCGCCGTGAACGTGGCCGGTACCGCGCCGTAGGACGCGATGCGCGCTGCGAACACCGCGTCGTGATCGATCCAGGTTGCACGGGCCACGACGATGGGGCTCCCCATCGTGAGCCGGCCGGCGAATTTCAGGCACAACTGGCTCGGCGCGGCATTCGAGCCGATCGCGAGCACGGCGTCACGATCCGGGTCACCCAGAGCGCCGGCGACGTCGTGGGTCGTCGCCGAGCGCGTCACACCGGTGCGTGGGTCGAGCACGAAGGACGCATCCGGCCGCACGTACGGGTAGTCGAAAGCCCGTCGCCGCCCGATCCCGGGTGCACCGGTCATGGCAACGACCGCAACGCCGCGAACGCAACCCCGCCGACCTGCCACAGCCGCTCCGTCCGCGACAGGTCGCCGAGCCGGTGCTCACCCAGATCACGCAGGTCGCTGCGATCGCGAACCAGCCCGGCTGTCGCCTCGGAGATCACGATCTGCCGGCCGTGGCTGACGCCCATCCGCCGCGCACAACGGCTCAACGTCGACCCGAAACAATCGCCGTCACAGAGCTCGGCCTCGCCGGCGTGCAACCCCATCCGCACCGGCGACACATCGGCCGGCCGAGCCTGCGCGTCGACGCGGCGTTCACCGCATCGGACGCCGACGAGAAGACCGCCTCGACCCCGTCCCCGGTATGCTTGAAAACTGGCCCCGGTGCTTGTCGATCGCGTCGCGCAGGATCGCGTCGTGCTCCACCAACAGAGCACGCATCGCCTCTGGGTCGTCCTGCCAGCGGCGCGTCGAACTCTCGATATCGGTGAACAAGAACGTGACCGTGCCGCTCGGCTGGCTCTGCACCCACCCAGCCTCTCACGGCCAGCCCGTGCTGCGCCGAGGGCTACGTTCACCATGAACGCCACCGCCCACCATCTCGATCCGGCCCAAGCACCACGACGGTCCCGTGCCTGTCGCCCGTTCAGTTACTCACCCCGCGGTGATCTCGTAGAACGAACCGCGGCGAGGAGCGAACGCGTTGCCTCGGCTGCGCGACGCGCGGCCTCGTGGGCGCCCAGGCGATGGAAGCACCGGCCGAAGTGCCAGGTTTCGCCACCGGTCGATGACTTCGCCGGCGTACGGACCGCGTTCGTCGCGCGCCACGCGATCATCAACGTTCGCGCAACTCCCCAATCGTCGGTTGATCGGACGCGGTGACCCACGCAGGCTCGCAGTCCGTCGTCTCGCGCGTATCACGGTCGCCTTGGTTACTCGCCGAACTCGAACATCTCGGAGAGGAACCCCTTGCGCTTCCGCTTCTTGTCGATACCGGCGTTGACGGAGCGGTGGTCGTCGCCATCATCGTCGGAGCGGTCGTCGCGGTCCTCGCGGCGGGCCTCTGCCGGAGCAGGGCGCATCGCGGGTCGCGGGCCTCCCGAGTTGTCGGTTCGTTCGATGATCTTGTCGAGCTCACCACGATCGAGCCACACACCGCGGCATTGCGGGCAGTAGTCGATCTCGATGCTCGCGCGGCTGCTCAGCGCAAGGGTGATGTCGGCGCAGGACGGGCATTTCATGGAGGTCTCCTGTCTCGAGGCGATCCGCTGGACCGCCCGAAGGTCTCTCCGCTCCGAGGAGCTTGCCTCTACCGGGTGCGGGTGCGGGTGC
>JANMVY010000243.1:0-5787 GCA_031393535.1 Actinomycetes bacterium
CCGAGTACTTCCTGTCGGGCACCGCGACGGCCTACACGAGCGACACGCCGCTGACCTCGGATGGTGCATGGAAGGTGCGCGAGGCAGGCACCGCGCCGTACACCACGCGCGTCGTGGTCCGTCGACCCAAAGATGCGGCGAAGTTCAACGGCACTGTGATCGTCGAGTGGCTGAACGTCACCGGCGGCCTCGATGCCGGGCCCGACTGGACCTACATGCAACCCGAGATCCTGAGGTCGGGGTATGCGTGGATCGGCGTGTCCGCGCAGCGGGTCGGCGTCGAGGGCGGCGGCATCGTCCTCGGTGAGAATCGAGTGCTGAAGGTGTTCGATCCGGTGCGCTACGGCTCGCTGTCGCACCCCGGCGACAGCTTCTCGTACGACATGTTCTCCCAGAGCGGTGCGGCGGTCCGCCGTGACCCCACGGCACTCCTCGGTGACCTGAAACCGAGGTACGTCGTGGCGATGGGTGAGTCGCAGTCGGCGAGCCGTCTCACCACCTACATCGACGCGGTCGCGCCGACCGCCAAGGTCTTCGACGGCTACTTCGTGCACAGCCGCAGTGGAAGCGGTGCGGCGCTTTCCGGCGACCCGCTGCCCGCCGTGCCCGCGCCGCTGCCCACGCTCATCCGGACCGACCTCGGTCTGCCGGTGCTGACGTTCAGCTCCGAGACGGACGTCGCCGGAGCGCGTGGGTACCGCAAGGCTGCCCAGCCCGACACCGCGACGTTCCGTAGCTGGGAAGTTGCAGGCACGGCACACGCCGACTCGTACAGCCTCGGTGTCGGTGGCTTCGACAACGGCGACGGGAAGACCGAAGCGACCTATTTCGCGTCGATGCTCACGCCGCCGAACAACGTGTACAGCAACCTCATCACGTGCGCGACCGGCATCAACACCGGCCCGCACACCTACGTGCTGCGGGCCGCGCTGAAAGCGTTCGACACCTGGGTGCGCACCAAGCAACCGCCACCCTTGATGCCGGTGTTCGAGGTCGACGGAACGGGCAATGCGTACGTGCTCGACGCGGCGGGCAACGCGAAGGGCGCAATCCGCACCCCACACGTCGACGTGCCGATAGCCACGCTCGGCGGGCTCGGCCAGACCGGCAACGCGTTCTGTTCGTTGTTCGGTACGACCGTGCCGTTCGACGCAGCCGCGTTGCAGGCTCGTTACGGATCGCATGACGCGTTCGTCACGCAATGGACCACAGCCATGAAGAAGGCGGTAGACGCCGGCGTGATCCTGCAGATCGACGCGGATCACCTGAGCGCCGCGGCGAAGGCATCGACGGTCGCCAACTGAACAGCCCCGCGAATCAGCGGGTGGCCGACCGATCTCGACGGGGTGCGCACGATCGCAGTTGCCGATCGGCCACCCACACTCGTCGCGGGCACCGTGGGCGCGGCCTACGATCCGCGTGGCAGCGACGACCGGGGAGTAGCCGTGCTCATAGCCCAGATCACCGATCTACACGTGGCCGAACCCGACACCTTCATGCGGCGATTCGTCGATGCGAACGACAAGCTTGCGGCCGCGGTGGCATACCTGAACGGACGGGCCGATCGCATCGACGCGGTCCTCGCCACGGGTGATCTCACGAATGACGGCACAGCCGAGCAGTACCGCCTGCTGCGCGAGTTGCTCGACCCGCTGCGCATCCCCCTCTACCTCGTGCCCGGCAACCACGACGAAGCCGACGAGTTCCGCCGCGCGTTCGCTGACGAACCGTGGCTGCCATTGGTCGGGCCCGTTGACTACGTCGTCGACGCACACGACGTACGACTCGTCGGTATCGACACCACCGAGCCCGGTCGCCACGACGGTGTCTTTCACCAGTCGCAGGCGGCATGGCTCGACGAGGTGCTGTGCACCAGACCCGATGCGCCGACGTTGGTTTTCTGCCACCACCCGCCGTTCTTCACGGGGCTGTGGTTGTTCGACGCGATCCGCTTGACGGGTGCCGAGTTGCTGCGCGACGTGGTGGCCCGGCATCCGCAGGTGCGACAAGTGGTGTCCGGTCATGTGCATCGCCCGGTGAGCACCATGTGGGGATCCACGGCGCTCACCACCTCGCCCAGCACCACACACCAGAGCCGTTGCGATCTGCATCCCGACGACGGGGCCGGCATCGTCGACGAGACGCCGATGTTGCAGTTGCACCAGTTCACCGGCGAAGGGTTCATCACCCATTCGACGCCGTTCGAGGCCGCGGCGAACACGATCGAGATCGGCGCGCTCGTCAGTGATTGGGACTCCGCGCGCGATCGCATCGTGGCCGGCCCACCGTTTCCCAAGGGCCCCAGCGGGATGTTCTGAGCGATGGATGATGTCGACGCACTCGAGCGGGCACGCGCCGCTCTCGGCGACGCGGAGCGCCCGGACGCCGTTGCGAAGGCCCACGCACGCGGCCACCTCACCGCGCGCGAACGCATCGCCGCGTTAGTCGACGCCGGCTCGTTCGTCGAGCACGGTGCGTTCGCCCGACCGGCGACACCGGGTCTCGACGGGCCCGCCGATGGCATCATCGTGGGCGCGGGCACCATCGGGGGTCGGCCCTGCGCGGTGGTGTCGTACGACTACAGCGTGTACGCCGGTACGCAAGGCGTGGTGAGCCACGCGAAGCTCGATCACATCCTCGAGCTCGCCCGCAAGCACCGGTGGCCGATGGTGGTGTTCGCCGAGGGTGCGGGCGCTCGTGCACAGGAGATGGGGCTCGGCAACTACGGGCGTCGGGTGATGAGCTTCGCCGGTCTTGCCAAGCTGTCCGGTGTCGTGCCGTTGATCGCCATTGTTCCCGGACGTTCCTTCGGCGGGCACGCGGCGCTCGCCGGGCTGTGCGACGTCATCGTCGCCACTCCCGATGCGGCGATGGGCATCGCCGGGCCCCCCTTCGTCAAGGTGTCCACCGGCCAAGATGTGACCGCCGACCAACTCGGGCCCGCCTCGTTGCATGAGGAGGTCGGTGCGGTCGACGTGTTGGCCCGCGATGATGCCGACGCGATCGAGGTGGCGCGAGCGTACTTCGAGCTGACTTCGTGGCCGCTGGTCGCGCCCGAAGCACCTCGGGTCGACCCGATCACCCTGCGATCGGCAGTGCCGACGAGCTCGCGCCATGCGTACGACGTGAGGACCGTTCTCGCAGCTGTCGTCGACGCCGGTAGTGACCTCGAGTTGCGTCCCCGTTGGGCCGCGAACATGGTGACCGCCCTCGCTCGCATCGATGGGCGCAGCGTGGGCATCGTCGCCAACAACCCCGCCGTGCTCGCCGGTGCGATGGACCGCGACGCGAGCGACAAGATGGCCCGCTTCGTACAGCTGTGCGATGTGCACCGGATCCCGATTGTGTTCCTCGCGGACACGCCGGGTTTCCTCGTGGGGCCCGACGCCGAGCGAAGCGCGCTCGTGCGCCACAGCTCGCGGCCGATCCTCGCGCTCGCACGCCACCGTGCCGATCATGCTGGTGGTGCTGCGCAAGGCGTACGGTCTCGGCTACTTCTCGATGGGCACGCGACCCTTCGACCCGGTGCTGATGGTTGCGTGGCCCACCGCCGAGTTCGGGTCGATGGGCCACGCGGGGGCCGCCGCGATCAGCGGTACCGACGAAGCCGAGCTGCGCGCCGACCACGCGACGAGCACGTTCGCGGCGAAGTTCGCGGTCGACGATGTGATCGACCCGGCATGCACACGCCAGTTGCTCGCGGATACCTTGCGGCTCGTGCCGCCCGAGTCGTACGCCGAGTCGAGTCCCAGCCGGCCGTTGGATGCATGGTGATGCTGGCACGGGACCACCCATGAGCGGCGGTCCGCTCGAAGGCGTGCGCGTTCTGGACTGCACGCGATTCGTCGCCGGTCCGATGGCCGGTTTCTATCTGGCCTCGCTCGGAGCAGAAGTCATCCAGATCGAGCGGCCCGGTGGTGACGTGTCGTGGGTCGTTCCTCCCTTCTTCGGTGACGACGGCGAACACTTCGGGTTGCGGCGTGCCGGTGAGGTGTCGTTGAGCGTGATGAAGCGCAAGCGAGGAAAGCGCAGCGTCGAGTTGTCACTCCGACACGAGGCGGGCCGCTCGGTGTTCTTCGACCTCGTCGATCACTGCGACGTGCTGCTCGAGAACATGCGACCCGGTGTGCTCGACCGCCTCGGCGTCGGTTGGGACCTCGTCAACCGGCGCAACCCGCGCCTGGTGTGGTGCTCGCTTTCCGGTTTCGGTCAGTTCGGTCCGCTGCGCGACCGCCAGGCGATGGATGTGACGATGCAGGCCATCACCGGCGTGCAAGGCCGCACCGGATTCGCGGACGGTCCGCCGGTGCGCAACGCGCTGCTCACCGGCGATCTCGCCCCGGCGACCTTCAGCGCGTTGGGCATCGTCGCGGCCTTGTACGCGCGTGAGCGATCAGGTTTGGGCCAGCGCATCGACGTCGCCATGCACGACGTGTTGACATCGTGGTTGTGGGACGAGTCGCTCGACCTTTTCGAGGACCTCGGCCGGCCCGAACGCAACGGCAACGCCGAACCGCGCGGTGTGCCGAGCAACACGTTCGCCGCCGCGGACGGTTGGGTCGCGCTGGTCGTCGTCGCCGATCCGCAGTGGGCGCGCCTCGCCGCGCACATCGGTCGACCCGACATCGCCGTTCACCTGACCAACGCCGATCGCGTCGCGCATGCCGAGCCCATCGACCACGCGCTCGCGGCCTGGTGCCGCGATCGGTCTGCGCACGACATCGAAGCGCAACTGCACGAGCTCGAGGTGCCCGTGGCTGTGGTGCGCGCGCCGTGGGTGGCGCGCACCGACGACCACGCGCGCGAACGCCGCTCGATCGTGCCGATGATCGATCATCTCGGACGCGACACCGGGTACCTGGGCCCACGTCTGCCGATTCACATGAGCGCGGGTGAAGCCGCGTTGGGGCCGGTGGAACCGCTGGGCGCGTCTACGTCCACGGTGCTGCGCGATCTGCTCGGCTACAGCGAGGAGCAGATCGACTCGCTCCGAGCGGCTGGCGCGTTCGGCTGATCAGGTCGAGATCTGCGTCTGCGCGCCGTCCCAGGTGTAGCCGGCGGCGACTACCCCGGTTACGGTGAACCGCGCAGTCTTGACGACCCTGCCCGTGCCGGCGTAGGCGACGGTTGCGTTGCCCTGGCCATCGGTCGTCGATGTGATGGTGACGCTCACGATGACGCCGCCACCGGCCTTGCGACCCTCGACGAGAACGCTGACCGTCGCGTCGGTGACCGGTGCGCTGTTCGCGTCGCGGACGCCGACTGCGACCGAGCAGCTCCAGCCGTTTGTGAACTGCGGGTTGGTGAGCGTGACCCCCAGGGTGCTCACCGCAGGCGCGCTGGTGGTGGTGGTCGGCACAGTGCTGGTGGTGGGGCCCACCGTCGTCGTCGTGGAGGTGGTGGAGGTCGGGGCAACGGGAGTTTGCGTTGCACCGTTCGTGGTAGGGGTGATCGACGCCGTGGTGGTCGTCGCGATCACGTCGTTCGGCGCGTCGTCGATCGCTCGCTCGGGCCGAGCGGTCGTGACGCTCGTTGGCGCTACCGATCGCGCCGCCTGCAGCGCTGTGGGGCCCGTCGTGCCGAGCGCCGCCGGTTGGGCGAACTCGTAGGTGTCGGCGACCGCGGACGAAGGGGCAGCCGGGGGTACCACGACCACCGCTGCAGCGGCCGCGACAGCCGAGGCCGCGACCACACCGCCGGCCGCAGTGGTGGCCGGGCCGGCGACCGAGCCCCGCCCCCGCGGCAGCTCGATCAGCCATCCCAGCATGCCGCTGCGTGTCGACGTGC
>JANMVY010000075.1:0-2855 GCA_031393535.1 Actinomycetes bacterium
GTCGCGACCGGCATCGTGGCGGTGTCGGTCCTGTGGTTCCGCTCGACCGACGATTTTCTCCACCGCTACTTCGCGAGCCCCGAGGACCGGATCCAATTCCAGTCCGAGGAGGGATTCCTCGATCTCGCGAAGGCGTTCTCGTTCGTCGTCACGAGTCATCCGTCGGCCGGTGCGGCGGCGCGGCCGGCCGAGCCATGAGCGCGAAGGGCCCGCGACTCGATCGCGCCACCGAGATCGAGCTCGTCGAGCGCGTGCTCGCGCAGCACGTCGCGCGGACGACCTCGCTCGCCGACACCGGTACGCGCATCGTGGCCGGCCAGTACGTGTCGGCGGAGCAATACCGCCGCGAGTCCACGGCGCTCTTTCGCCATGCGCCGGTGTTCGCATGCATGAGCGCGGACCTCGCGTCGCCAGGTGATCGCGTGAGTCTCGAGTCGGGCGGCGTACCGGTGGTCATCGTGCGCTCGGTCGACGGCAGGCTGCGGGCCTTCGTCAACGTGTGCCGCCATCGAGCGGCGCCTCTCGTGCGCAGTTGGGGCCCGGGTGAGCGCAGTTTCGTGTGCCCGTTCCACGGGTGGGTCTATGACACCGCCGATGGCCGTTTGCTCGGCCAACCACGATCGTGCGACGGTTTCGATGACGTGAGCCCCGCGGGGTTGGCGCTGTTGCCAATCGCGGTCGCGGAACGCTTCGGCATGGTCCTCGTGCGCCCGGGGGGAACGGCGTCGATCGACGTCGACGCATGGCTGTGCGGGCTGGGCGGTGACCTCGCAACACTGGCCTTCGGGTCGCTCATCCCCTATACGCGGGCGCGCACTCTGTGGCAATGCAACTGGAAGCTCCTGATCGACACCTTTCTCGAGTCGTATCACGTACCGACATTGCACAAGGACTCGTTGGGTGCGGCGTACATCGGCGCCGCGTCGCCCTTCGACGCATTCGGGCCGCACAACCGCATCATCGTGCCGCAGGCCGGCATCCTCGCGCTGGCAGGAACGCCGCAGGACGACTGGAATCTGTTGGCGTCGGCGGTCCTGCAGTACTTCCTCGCCCCGAACCTCATCATCAGCAATCTCTACGGCTACGTGATGACCTGGCGGTTCCTACCGGAAGCGCCCGACTGCACCGTGGTCGAGCATGCCCTATACACGTATCGCCCGGCAGAGTCCGACGAGGATCGCGCCCACTTCGACCAACGCTTCGAGGCCGCGCGCGCGGTCACGAGCAACGAGGACTTCCCTGAATCCGAGTTGGTGCACCGCGGACTTGCGTCGGGAATGGTCGACGCCACGGTGATCGGGCGCAACGAGCCCGGCATCGCACACTTCCACGCGATGGTGCGCGACGCGACCGAGAACACCGCGGCCGGCGCCGCGGGTCATCCGTCGAACAGCGTGCTGCGTCCGCCACTCTCCCAGAGCGTTGCGGTGAGGCGAAGCCCGACGATCGAGGAACGTGGGTAGGCCTCCTCGAAGATGCGCTGGTATCCCGAATGGGCGATGCGCCACGCGCCCTCATGTTTGACGAACCGGTCCTCGTAGTAGGCGTACCCGCGTACGACCAGGTCGTCGTCGAGCATCAGTGCGCCCGATGTCCCCTTGAGTCGCACCGGCGCTACGGTCCCCACGTGTTTCGTCTCGTGAGCCGAATGGCTCGACTTCGTTCAGAACGTCGGCTGTCGGGCCGATGAGTTCCACGATGGAACCGAAACGCAACCCTGAACGTCGCCGGTCGGCGGAACGGTTCCTCTACACCAGGGATCAGCTGCTTCGCCGCTCACCGATCTACCTGCGCCGCCGCCGCGACAAGCACCGCCTCATCGGGCACGTATGCGTGGCTGCCGCGCTCACGGGGCTCAGCTTGTGGTGGGTGATCCCCTTGCACGCGTTTGCCGGGCCGGTGCTCGTGACGCTCACTCGCAGCCATGGGGTGCATGTGGGCGACCTGCCGACGCTCGTGTTCTTGGCGGTCGCGCTGCGGTCGCTCGTGGTCGCGACCCAACTCGGTGTGCGTCGCTCGTCGCCCTCGTTGTGAGCGGAGTGGTCAGCGCGAACGTTCGTCGTAGATGCGCTGACAGTCGGGGCACACCGGGTAGCGCTTGGGGTCGCGACTCGGCACCCATACCTTGCCGCACAGGGCGACGACCGGGGTGCCGTTCACGTGCGCCGAGGTGATGTCGGACTTCCGGGCCCAGTGCGAGAACCGGTCGTGATCCCCGGAATCAGTGTCGACCGGAACGGTTTCGATGACGGTGTCTGACACGGGGCTGAGCCTAGCGACGGCAGGCCGGATGTTCGGGACCGGGCCGATGTGCCGCCCATTGGGTGTGCTCGCGGCGTGGCGTTCGTGCGCCGGTGAGGGTGGGTGTGCGGTCGAGCCGTGGTAAAAAGCACGTACCCGCCCCCGAGAACTGAGCGACCTTCATGGCCAAAGCTGCGCCCCCCACGAAATGTCAGGTGTGCGGTGGTTCGATCCGACGCCGTTGGAGTCTCGGCAAGCCCGAGCGTCAGCCGTGGGAGCACATCGACGAAGACGACTGGATCGACAACCCGCACGATCCCGAAGAAGTCAAGACGAACTGACCGGCACGCAGTAGTGCGGCCAACGGTGCGCAAGGCCACGCGCTGTCGCGGGTGAAGCCCTGCGTTGTGACCGTGCGAGTCGGGCTTGTGCGAGAGCTGTGGCGCTACCCGGTCAAGTCGATGCGCGGTGAACAGATCGAGCGGGCCGAAGTGCAGCCCCGCTACGGCATTCCCGGCGATCGGGGGTAGGCGGTGCGCGAGGAGTCGGTCGGTGAGATCCGCAGCGCGAAGAAGATTCCTGCGTGTTGCAGTGTGCCGCGAGCGCATCGACGA
>JANMVY010000136.1:0-1647 GCA_031393535.1 Actinomycetes bacterium
TGTTGTCGGCACCCGACTCGGCTCGCCTCGACGAGGCGCTGCCACTGCTCGACGCGATGATCTGCGTCGACAACTTCATGAACGAGACCACGCGCCACGCGCACGTGATCCTGCCCGGCCTGTCCCCCTTCGAGCAGCCGCATTGCGACGAAGCCATCTGGGCGTTCGCCGTGCGTAGTGCCGTGCGTTGGTCGCCGACAATCTTTCCTCGGCCCGATCGCCCGGCCGAATGGGAGATCCTCGTGCGCCTCGGCGCGATCCTCGCGGGCACTCCGGCCGCCGACATCGACGTCGCGGCCTTCGACGACGTGTTGTTCGCGGAGCGGGCGGCGCGCCACGGCGTGGCCGCAGCCGACGTCATCGATGCCACCGACCTGCGTGGACCCGATCGCATCGTCGACCTCACGCTGCGCATGTCGCCGTGGGGCGACGGCTACGGAGCCCGCCCTGGTGGTCTCACCCTCGCGTCGTTGCGCGACGAGCACCCGCACGGCGTCGATTTCGGACCGATGATCCCGCGCATCGACGAGTTGCTGCTCACCGCGTCGGGAGACGTCGAACTCGCCCACGACATCATCCTCGACGACCTCCAGCGGTTGCGTGCGTTCGTCGCGCGGCCCCGCACCGGCCTCGTGCTCATCGGCCGCCGCCATGTGCGTTCGAACAACTCGTGGATGCACAACATCACCGTGTTGGTGAAAGGTCGCGATCGCTGCACATTGCTCATGCACCCCGACGACGCGCGCGCGCTCAAGTTAGTCGACGGGGCACGCGCCCGCGTCACCTCCGAAGTTGCGTCGCTCGACGTGACCGTCGAGGTCAGCGACGAGATCCGCACCGGTGTCGTGAGCCTGCCGCACGGATGGGGCCACGACAAGCCCGGCACACGCATGTCGGTCGCACGCGAGCACGCGGGTGTGAACAGCAACCTTCTCGCGCCGGGCCACCTGCTCGACGTTCCTTCGGGAAACGCCGCGGTCAACGGAATCCCGGTCGAGGTCGTCGCACTCTGAACCTCGATCGGGCCGCAGCCGCGACACCAGCTCGGAGGTTCGTCACCGCTGTGCCCACGCGTGCGTTCACGCGGAGGTTTCGAACGACGGCTCGATGACGGCGAATCGGAAGAGCAGCGCCGCGCACGTGGCACACGCGGCGGACGCGATCGCCGCAGCCGCAAAGCCGTGATCGGAATACAGCGTCGTGGCCACCACTGCTGCGACGCCCCGACTCACCGACGCGCCCGCGAAGCCGATGCCGACCCCGACGCCACGGCGCCGCCAACCGAGCTCGGTCAGCAATGGCTTGCTCGACAACAGCGCGAACTCGAAGCCCACGATCAACACCGCGAGCAATGCCACGCCGACAACAAGTCGGTCGGCGCCCGTCGCGAGCCCGAGTGCGCTCACCACGACCACCATCGCCCCGAGCGACGCCGAACGCGACTTGCCGATGCGGTCGGTGTATCGCGCATTCGCGAAGTTCGCCACGAGGTCGCCCGCCCCGAGCGCGAACGCGACCGCGCCGATCGCCGCCGTACCGAACCCGAAACGATCCTCGAGCCAGACGCCGTAGACGACGAACACCATCTGGCTCGCGCCGCACAACACACCGAACGACACGAAGACCGCGGTGGCACGCAGCGAGCCG
>JANMVY010000165.1:0-10419 GCA_031393535.1 Actinomycetes bacterium
CCGAACGGTCCGAAATAGCGCACGCCCTTGCGCTTCGCGCCGCGCATCACCAGCGCGCGCGGCCACTCGTCGGCGAGGGTCACCGCGAGGAACGGGTAGCTCTTGTCGTCGACCAGACGGATGTTGAACCGGGGCCGATGCTGTTTGATGAGCGAGTACTCGAGCATGAGCGCTTCGAGCTCGTTGCCCACCTGGATCCACTCGACGCTCGTCGCCGTGGCCACCATCTGCGCGGTGCGCGGGGGCATGTACGCAGGGTTCTGGAAGTAGTTCGACAGCCGCTGGCGGAGTGATTTCGCCTTGCCGACATACAGGATTCGGCCCTCGGCGTCTTTGAACTGGTACGAACCGGGCGCATCAGGGATGGTTCCGGTGGGCGGTCGTTCCAACACTCCCCCATCATCGCCCGCGCGGGGCGGGAATACGTGAAGGAGCCCGAGCGCTATAGTCGAATGCACAGCCGGCCAGGTCTCCGGTTGACATAAGGCTCCGTGACCGACAACCCCGTGGCGTGGCGACCTGGCTGCCCCCACCGGTCTCCAGCGGCGCCTGTTTCCCGAAGGGGGTCCGAAAAACCGATGCTGCGACTACAACTCCCGCTCCCCGAGCGGTACACCGGCGCTTCCGCGGCCGAGAACGCCGCTCGTGTCGCGGCGGCCAAGGCCACGCTCGGCGACCGCGTGTTCATCCTCGGCCACCACTATCAACGCGACGAGGTCATCCAGTTCGCGGACGCGCGGGGCGACAGCTACCGGCTGAGCGTGCTTGCCCAGCAGCGAACCGCGGCCGACTACATCGTGTTCTGCGGCGTGCACTTCATGGCGGAGTCGGCCGACGTGCTCACCGCGCCGCACCAGCAGGTCATCCTCCCCGATCTGAATGCCGGCTGCTCGATGGCCGACATGGCCGACATCGACTCGGTCGAGCTCGCATGGGAAGAGCTGGGCCGCGTGGTCGACATCGATCGCATGATCCCGATCACCTACATGAACTCGTCGGCGGCACTGAAAGCGTTCGTGGGCCGCAACGGCGGAGCAGTGTGCACCTCGACCAACGCCCGCGCAGTGATCGAGTGGGCGCTGGGCCTCGGTGAGCCCAAGGCGCCGGGTGGCCGCGGCGACAAGCTGCTTTTCTTCCCCGACCAGCACCTGGGGCGCAACACCGGGTTCTCGCTGGGCTACGACGCGTCACAAATGAGGGTGTGGAACCCCCGCCACGATCTCGGAGGGCTGACCGAAACCGAGTGCAAGGACTCGACCTTCCTGTTGTGGAAGGGGCACTGCTCAGTCCACCAGCGCTTCCAGCCCCAGCACATCGCCGACTTCCGCGCCGCGCACCCCGACGGGCTCGTGGTCGTGCACCCCGAGTGCGCGCGCGAGACGGTGATGCTGGCCGATCAGGTCGGCTCCACCGACTTCATCATCCGAGCGGTCGAGAACGCGCCCGACGGCGCTGTCATCGGCATCGGCACCGAGGTACACCTCGTGCACCGGCTCGCGACCGACTACCCCACCAAGACCGTGCTGTCGCTCGATCCGTTGGTGTGCCCCTGCTCGACGATGTTCCGCATCGATCTGCCGCACCTCGCCTGGGTCATGGACAAGCTGGTCGAGGGCAAGGTGGTCAACCGCATCACCGTCGACCCCGACACCGCCCGCTGGGCACGTGTCGCGTTGCAACGGATGCTCGACATCAGCTGAGCGAACGCGATGCCGTCTCGTGGACCACCGTGTCGTAGTCCGCGCCCAGCAATGACGGTCGCGCCGACCAACCCGCAGCCAAACGAGAGGCCGGGCGCGACTTCGCGAGCATGAGCCGACGCGAGGACACGCGGCGGGGCGCGAGCAGATGCACCTCACCCGCGCTCGTTACCTGCAGGCCATGCGCGTTCGCAAGTGAGCGAAGGCCGAGTTGCGTGGGGAACGAGATGTGCTGCCCGGTGGCCAGCGAGTAGTACCACCACGCGTGTGGATCCGGCGTCTCGTCGGGTAACAACTCGGTCGTGAGCAACAGCGCGGGCGACCGCACCAACACCTCGTCGAGCAGTGCGTGTGGATCACGCAGGTGCTCGAGCACCTCGAACGCGGTCGTAAGATCGAACTGATCGAGCGGCTTGGCATCGAAGCCGCGCGCGAACTCGTTGGTGGCGAACGGATCGCTCCAACGGAAGTCGTACCCGGCATCGCGCATCAGGCGGACGAACAACCCCGGGCCGCCGCCGTGATCGCAGAACCGCGTCGCGTGCGGGAAGAACAGGCGGATGACGAGCGCGGTCATCTGGCTCGTCCACACCGAGCGCGACGGCAACCCGATGTCGGTTGCCGCGATGGCGTCGGCGTACGCCTCGTCGAGCCAGTACGGATCGGGGACGTGCACCGAACGGCATCGTACGCAGCGCACGTAGACGGCCTCGTGACGCCCGAGCACCGTCGCGCGGGCAAACGCTTCGCTCGGTGCACCGCAGAAGGGGCAGGGTGGTGACGCGGTCATCCCTCGTCTATCGGCCGCACCGGTCGAACCTTCAGGAATCCGACATCCCGGTCGATGGAAGGACGATGCCCGAACGCGACGTCACGAACCGGCCTGAGCTGACGATCTTCGGTACGCCGAAGCCGTTCCGGGGCATCTTCGACCGCATCCAGCGCAACGCGGCCTGGAGCTGGGCACAGCTGCAACCACGCGCCGAGGTGGTGCTCATCGGCGACGACGAGGGAACCGCCGACGTCAGCCGGGCGCTGGGCGTCCGCCATGTGCCGAACGTGGCGCGCAGCCCGAAGAACGTGCCGTTGCTCGACGACCTGTGGGCGATCGGACAGGGCGAGGCGAACGCCGACACGTGCCTGTTCGTCAACGCCGACATCATCCTCACCGACGACGTGCTGGCGGCTCTGGCGACGTTGCGCGCCACGGTCGACGGCCCACATCTCGCGATCGGCCAACGCTGGGACCTTGCGCTCGACGACGACCTGAGCACCGCCGTCGACGGTGCAGGCGTTGCGTCATCGTCGTGGGCCGGCGACCTGCGCGCTCGGGCTCACCGCGACGGTCGACTCAACTCTCCGCTGTGGGTCGACTGGTTCGCCTTCCCACGCGGCCAATACGCCGATCTGCCCTCGTTCGTGGTGGGCCGCCCCGGATACGACCACTGGCTCGTGTGGCACACGCTGTCGCGTGGGATCCCGGTGATCGACGCGACCGACGCGGTCACCGCGGTGCACCAACACCACGACTACTCGCACGGCGGCGACCACAAGACCGTGTGGTTCGGCGACGACGCGCTGCACAACCGGTCGCTGATAGGCGATCGCTCGCACATGCGCCACATCGGACACGCCGATCTGCAGCTGCACGCGGACCTGACGCTCGAGCCAGCACGCGGCACGAAGTACGCGCTGTCACGAGCCCACTCGCGACTTGGCCCAGTGCTCGAACGAACCGCGGACATCCGTCATCGCTACGGTCTCGACGCGGAGCGCTTGAAGGCGATCGGTTCGCGCGTCCGGCGGCCGAAGGCCTCGACACGCTGACGTTCGTTCAGCGAGTCGGTCGCGCGGCCAACGCGGCCTGCGGTCGATTTCCTCGGCGACTGCGCACCATCCCGCTGGCCACGCCCCACCACCAACAGGTAGCGACGACACCGTTGACGGCGAGCGCACCCGCTCGGTCGGCGAGGGATGCACCGTGCGGCGCACCCGTGAGATCTGCTGCCGCGACACCGACTGCGGCGGCGACGACCACGGGCACGACGCCCACCGACGCGGCGGCCGCGACCGTGCCCGCGACGAACGCGGGCGGAAGTGCGAGCAGCACGATCTGGCGTGGCGCGGGCCGACGCCCGTGCACCCAGCCATCGGCCTTGACGCGCCCGAACGAAACGTACTGCTTGGCCACCAAGCGGACCTTGGCCCGCGGCAGGTAGCCGGTGCGAAGGTCTCCGTCGAACCACACGACGTGGCCACGCGCGCGGTAGCGCTCGTTCAGCTCGTAGTCCTCGTTGAGCGCGGTGCCGGCATCCCAACCGTCGAGGGCCCGAAGGTCGTTCGCGCGAAACGCGCCCATCCACACCGTGTCGGTCGGGCCGCTCGCGCCGCCGCGCCGGTAGCGGGCGAAGCCCGTCAACCACCGGTTGTTCAGCGCGCGGGCGATGCTGCGCGCCGCGAACGTGTCGTCGCGGGCCGTTGCCGCCTGAGCGCCGCCGACCACGCCGACGTCAGGGTGTTCGTCGAGCGTGGCGACGCATCGGGCGATGTAGCGCGGCTCGATGCGGCTGCGCGCGTCGACGCGCACGACGAACGTCCCCGACGCGGCGGCCAGACCGAGGTTCAAGCCGATCGACGTTCGACGTTCGGGGTTGCGGCACACCACGAGGTTCGCGAGCCCCACGTCGCGCGCCGCCTGCGTCGCGACGTGCACGCTCGAGTCGGTGGACTCGGCATCGATCAGCACGAGCTCGATCTGGTCGCGAGGCCAGGTCTGCGCGGCGATGCACTCGATGCAGTTGGCGATGTCGGACGCCTCGTTCAGCATCGACACCAACACGCTCACGAGCACGGTCGAGCTCATCGAACGAGCTCCTGCACCGTGGTCGACGCGTAGAGCGACCGATACGCCCCGCCCGTGGCCTCCCACGTGAAGTCGCTGCGACGAGCGGCCCCGCGCGACACGAGCTCGTCGGCTCGATCCGCGTCGGTCCACACGCGACGGATGCCCGCGGCGATCGCCTCGGCGTCGAGCGGGTCGACGAACTCGGCGGCGTCGCCGGCGACCTCGCGCAGCGTGTCGATCGAGGAGCACACGATGGGCACTGCCGCGCCGAAGGCTTCGACGAGCGGCAAGCCGAACCCCTCGTGCCGCGACGGATACACCAGGCACGCCGCGCCGTCGTAGAGCGCTCGCAGATCGAGGTCGCTCACCCGCCCCGGCAGGTGCACGAGATCGCGCACCCCGAGCTCACGGGCCGTGGCATCGAGCTCCGACATCGCGTTGGTCGCGCCCGCGAGCACGACGGGCACGGCGCACCGGGTTGCACGAAGCAGCGCGACGGCCTCGAGGAGACGGCGATGGTTCTTGTGGGGCCACGACTGCGCGGGGTACAGCGCATACCGAGATGGAGCCCCGAGCTCAAGTCGCCGGCGCGTCGACTGGTGTGCATCGAGCTCCCCGACGAGCTCGAGCGCGGATCCCATGGGGAGCACGCTCACCCGCGCCGCGTCGATGCCATAGCGATCGATCACGTCGCTCCGCACGAACGACGAGTGCACGACGACGTATGCGGCCTGCTCGCAGAACGCGCGGTACCAACGTTCGCGTCGGAGGTACTCGGCCATGGTGAACAGCTCGGGCAGGTGCAGGTGCTGCAGATCCCACGGCTCGTAGATCGACCGCGCCGAGGTCAGCGCCGCGCCTTGGTGCGGGAAGTGAACCAGGTCCGGCTCGAGCGATTCGATCACGCCATCAGATGCCGGGACACTTCGATAGCGCGACCGGAGGTCTTGGGTGTGGTCGAGCAGCCGGCGACCGAGCGCATGCGCGCGCACGTGGCGCACCAAGCCCCGCGACGTGGGCGGCGGCACCGACTCGATCGTCACGTACGACGCACCCTCGGCCCACGCTCGGATCCACGCGTCCATGCCCTGCCACGCGAGCACGCGAACATCGACGTGTTCGTCGTCGGTGCGCGCCAACCCCGACACCAGCCCGCGCATCGCTTGCTCGATGCCCCCGAACCGCCCGGGCTCGATGCGACAGTCGACGACCACGCGCATCACGGCCGGTCGACTTCGATCGACGCCTTGTCGCCCGGCGCGTCGGCCGGTGTGCGACGCACGAGCTCGGGGATGTCGTGGCGCAACGCATGAGCGATCGACCAGGGCGACAACGACGCAACCATCATCGAGGCGAGCGGTCGTGTCCGCCGATCGAGCCAGGTACCGAACGGACCTACGTACGCATACGCGACGAGCGTGGACAACGCCGCTCCCTCGCCGCCATATCGCGGGATCATGAAGAGGTTGAGTGCGACGTTGAGCGCGGCACCACAGAGCGTGCGAACCATGTAGCTGCGTTGCAGACCTTCGTTCACGATCCACACGCTCGTCGCAACGGTCTGGAACACGAAGATGTTCGCGAACAACAGCACCACGAGCACCGAACGTGAACCGGCGAACGCACCACCTAACAACACCGAGACCACGGTCTCCGCGAGGATACCGCCGATGATCGCCACCAGCACTGCGATCGCGGTGAGTGCTCGGACCAGCCGCTCGGTCGCCACGCGGTAGCGACCCGCGTCGGTGCGATGGATCCTCGCGAGCACCGGCGACACGGACGCGATCACCACCATCGGGAACAGCAGCGTTGCCTCCGACAGCCGGACCGCTCCGGCGTACAACCCCGCCTCGCGGGCGGTCGACCGCAGGCCCAGCATCACCTGGTCGATCGTCATGTAGACGGCGATGGCGAGCGCGCTCACCGCAAAGGGCCACGAGTCGTTGAACAGACGACGCATGCGCACGCGATCGACGCGCCATCGTCCGTGCGAGGACGCCACTCGATGCACGACCAGCACGGCCAGTGCTCCCCCGACGAACGACTGCACGGACGACGCCCACACGAACCCGACCGCGCCGAGACCACCGAGCACCAGCCCGACCTTGAGCGCCGCACCGAGTGCTGCGGCGCCGGTGCGCACCACGGCCAGCTCGCGTCCGCGGTGATCGGTCTGGAGCGCCGACTCGCACCCGCTCAGCGCGGTACCGAACAATCCGGCGACGCTGATGCCGACCGCAACGCGTCGCACATCGTTGCCACCGGCGACCAACGCAAAGCCGATCCCGCCCAACGCGCCGACCGTCGCGCTCGCGAGTCCCAGCACGAGACCGCTCCCGAGGATCGCCGAGCGCTCCTCGGGCTCGGTCACGAGATCGCGCACCATGACCTGGCGATAGCTGACGACGAACGGCGTGAGGATCGCTGTGACGGCGAGCGCGAAGCTCAGGTCGCCCAGTCTGGACGGCCCGAGCTTGCGCGTGATCGCGACCCCGACGACGAGCGCGAGAAGGGCCTGCAGCGCCTGGTCGGAGGCGAGCCACGCGGTGGTCCGTACGAGCTGCGAGCGCTGACCGGGTTTGCGCGCCTCCGCGGCGGCTGCGGCGTGCGCGCCGGAGGGCACCGTGCTCAACACGATCGCGTCGACTCGGCGCGGCGACGACACAGGCCGTCGGCAGCGCTCATCGACCACCACATCGAAGGGTGCTGCGGAGCGTGCGCGCCACGATCCGAAGATCGAGGCTCATGCGCTGATGGCGCAGGTAGTAGAACTCGTACTGCAACTTCTCGAGCGCGTCCGAGTCGCTCGACGCGTAGTGGAACTTCACCTGCGCCCACCCCGTGAGGCCCGGCCGCACGAGGTGTCGGATGCCGTAGAACGGCAGCTTCTCCGACAGCTCCTCGACGTAGTGCACCTGCTCGGGTCGCGGCCCCACGGTCGACAGATCGCCGCGCAGGATGTTCAGTACCTGTGGCAGCTCGTCGAGGTGCGTGCGGCGCATGAACCCGCCGAACGGCGCGATGCGCGGATCCGAGCTCGATGTCCATTCGCCTGCGCCGTCGGGCGTCTCGCGCATCGTCCGGAACTTGAGGATGGTGATCACGCGTCCGCCCTTGCCGACGCGCGCTTGGCGGAAGAACAGCGGACCGCGGTTTCCGATGGCGTTCCCGATGAGCACCACCGGCAGGGCGGCGACGAACACCACCAGCCCTGCGCCGGCCAGCAGCAGATCGACGACTCGCTTGAACCGCACGTAGCGGGCGCGATGCAACTCGCCGATGTCGAACATCAACGACACACGCTCGAGCTCGCTCAACGGGAGCTTGCCGAGCCACTCCTCCGAAAAGAGCGAGAGCGTCCGGATGCGTACACCGCGTTCGTGCAGCAGCGCGGCCTGCGCCACGATGCTCGCGTCGAGTTGCGCCACGCGATCGAGCACCACCACGGTCGTGCCGGTCGCGTCCGCAGCCGCGAGGAGCGGACGTACGCCGTCGGCGCCCACCATCGCATCTTCGGGGGTGAGCGACTCGACCACGACGGCCGGACGCTCGGCCCCCGACTCGAGCTCCTCGGAGAGCGCGGCGACATCGGTCCATGACCCGACGACGAGTACGCGATCGCGCGCTGCCGCGCGCGAATCGCCGTCTCGGACGAACGCCGCGCACACCACATACCAAGGCACGAGCAGCACCGCGGTTCCGAACACGACGGCACGAGGGAGCAGCGCTTGGCCGACGAGCAGTTGTGCCAGCGAGATCGCCACCGCCGACGCGCCGATGGCGCCAAGCCCCGCGCTGACCGCGCCCTTACGGCCGCGAACCAGCTCCGGGAGACCGACGCCATATGACGTCACCTGAAGACATACGACGAATGCCACCGTCCACCAGAAGCGAGAGGTGGTGAACGGGCCGTACGTCGGTGACGCGAGACGCGTGGCGTGCAGCCACATGACCCAGGCCACGAGCGCGAGAACACCCAGCGGCTGCACGAGCTTCATCCGCCGACGGGTCACGTCGTTGTTATCGGCACTTTCGGCCGGACGTTGAGCGGCCGACGATCAGGCCGAGGTGGACTTGCGCGCCCGTTTGCGAGGCGGCGCCACCGCCGGAACCGGATTGGCCGCCGCGGCTTTCTTCACCGCGGGCTTGGTGGTCGACATCGTGTCGCGGACCGAGCCGGCGGGCAACAAGGGCTTGAGAAAGTGACCGGTGTGGCTCGCCGGGTGCGCCGCGATCACCTCGGGTGGCCCTTCGCACACGACGAGGCCGCCGCCGGAGCCGCCTTCAGGGCCGAGGTCGATGAGCCAGTCCGCGGTCTTGATGACGTCGAGGTTGTGTTCGATGACGAGCACCGAGTTGCCCTGATCGACGAGGCGGGTGAGCACCGTGAGGAGCTTGCGCACATCCTCGAAATGCAGCCCCGTGGTGGGCTCGTCGAGGATGTAGATGGTGTGGCCCGTCGCGCGCTTCGCGAGCTCGCTCGCCAGCTTCACGCGCTGCGCCTCGCCACCCGACAGCGTGGGCGCGCTCTGACCGAGGCGCACGTATCCGAGACCGACATCGACCAGGGTGGTCATGTGCCGGGCGATCGCGGGCTGGTTCGCGAAGAAGGTTGCGGCCTCCTCGCACGACAGGGCGAGCACCTCGCTGACGTTCTTGCCCTTGAACAAGATGTCGAGCGTGTCGCGGTTGTACCGCTTGCCCTTGCACACCTCGCAGGGCACGTACACGTCGGGCAGGAAATGCATCTCGATCTTGATGGTGCCGTCGCCCTGGCACGCCTCGCACCGGCCGCCTTTGACGTTGAAGCTGAACCGCCCGGGCAGGTACCCGCGCACCTTCGCCTCGGTGGTCTCGGCGAACAACTTGCGGATGTTGTCGAAGACGCCCGTATAGGTGGCCGCGTTGCTGCGCGGCGTACGCCCGATGGGCGATTGGTCGATGTTGATGACCTTGTCGAGCAGGTCGACGCCCTCGACGGTCTTGTGCAGGCCCGGCGGGGTCTTCGACCGGTAGATCTTCTGCATCAGCGAGTGGTAGAGGATCTCGTTGACGAGCGTGCTCTTGCCTGATCCTGAAACGCCGGTGACCGCGACGAAACATCCGAGGGGGATCTCGACGTCGATGTTGCGCAGATTGTTCGCGCGCGCGCCGCGCACAACCAGTCGTTGCTCACCGGGCGTGCGCCGCTTCTCGGGTACAGGGATCGAGCGCTTCTTCGACAAGTACTGCCCGGTGATCGACTGCTTGTTCTTCAACAGTTGCGCCACCGTACCGGCGTGCACGATGTAGCCGCCGTGCTCGCCTGCGCCAGGGCCGATGTCGACCACGTAGTCGGCGACCTTGATGGTCTCCTCGTCGTGCTCGACGACGAGGACGGTGTTGCCGAGATCGCGCAGACGTATGAGTGTGTCGATGAGGCGGGCGTTGTCGCGCTGGTGCAACCCGATCGACGGCTCGTCGAGGACGTACAACACCCCGACGAGACCGCTGCCGATCTGCGAGGCGAGCCGGATGCGCTGCGCCTCGCCACCCGCAAGCGTGCCCGCGTTGCGCGACAACGACAGGTAATCGAGCCCGACGTCGAGCAGGAACCCGAGGCGGGCGTTGACCTCCTTCAATACCTGTTCGGCGATGATGCGCTCGCGATCGGTGAACTCGAGCGACGCAAGCACCTTGGCCGCTTGGCCAATGGGCATCGCGCAGATGTCGGAGATGTTGTAGCGACCAATGGTGACCGCCAGCGTGAGCGGCTTGAGCCGCGCCCCCTCGCAGTCGGGGCACGGCACCTCGCGCATGTACCCCTCGATCTGCTCGCGCATCGAGTCGCTCTCGGCCTCGCTGTGGCGCCGCTTCAAGTACGGGATGATG
>JANMVY010000172.1:0-2450 GCA_031393535.1 Actinomycetes bacterium
CAACCCATACACGCTGCCGGCGTGGCTTGCGACCATCCAAGAGTCCGACCCCGGCCGCTATCGCAGTGCGCCGATCTTGCTCACCGGTGGCACCGACCACACCGCGGCAATCGGCGCGCTCGATCACAACATGCACCTCGCGTACCAATCGCAGATGTGCTCGCTCGGCACGTCGGTGCAGTTCCGCATCTTCGTCGGCGACCATCTTGTCGGCATGACACCGTGGGCCACGCAGAACCTCATCGCCTGGCTCAACTCGCAGATGACCGGGCCAGCGCAAACGGGCTGTTCGACCACCGGGCCCATCGGTCCCTGAACGCGTGCGCTACGGCGGGAAGCGCGTCGCACTGTTGCGCTCAGTCGAGCTTCGACCCCTTCCGCTCGGGGTAGAGCGCGACCGCGGACGCTTCGTCGTGGTGACGCCGCCGCGCGGTCGCTGAACCGCGAGGTGTTCGTTCTCACTCAGAATTCGTGACCGACCCCCGCTTCACGGCCAGAAGTGGGCGACAAGGGCTGCCGGGCCGAACATCGCGGTCAGGTGGCGATGTCGGGGGTGAAGACCGGCAGAACTGTTCGGTCAATCGAGGCCGAGCACCGTCATGAGCGCTTCGTCGATCGCCCACATCTCCTCGGCACCCAGTCGACCGACGCGCTTGCCGAGACCTTGCACGTCGACGGCGCCGACCTGCTCCACCAGCACTCGCGTGTCATCGCCTGCCACGGTCACCTCCGGACGGAACGACGCCGCCTGGGCGCTCCGCGACGTGGGTGCCACGAGCACTACCGAACGTGGCAGGAGCTCATCGGCCTGGAGCACGACACCGTAGCGCTCGCCCTGCTGTTCGTGACCGAAACCCTTCGGGACGCGGAACCGGTACACCTCACCGCGGCGCACGTAGCGCCTCCATCAGCTCGGCCACGGCCAGCATCTCCGCGCGGTCGTCCTCGTCGGCCTCGAGCGCGGCGGCCTCGGCGGCCAAGGCCTTCTTGCTACGAAGCCGATCTGCCGACGCCAACAACGACCTACGAATCGCCTCCGAACGAGTCAAGCCAGACGCCTCCAACGTTCGGAGCGCACGTTCCGCATCGTCGTCCAACCGCACCGAGATCGCCTTCGCCATGCCTGCAGTATGACAGATCGTCATACGCGCCTCAAGGGGCGCGGATTACCCGATCCCGCCCTGGCCGTCGACCAACAAGATCTACAGATCTGGCGAGCGCAAGCTCAGCGGACCTTCCGGGTTGCGGGTGGTCGCTACGCCGACTGCAACGGCGCCGAGTCGTAGTACTCCGTCCAGCGAGCAATCCGACCGTCGCGGATCTCGAAGACACCACCGATGGGCATGGTGACAACCCGGCCGCCGAGCGTCATCTCGTCGATCCGCTCGTTCATGACCACGTTCCCGGACACGATTTGATGACGGATGTCGCACCGAGGGGGCGGCGTGCCCTCGCGCCCTGCGACGAAGTCACGAATAGCAGCCACGCCGACGAGTGGGTCAAGGGAGATGTTGTGGTACACCGCGTCGTCGGTGAACGACGCCACGACGTGATCTGTGTCCCGACGCTCCCACGCATGGAAAAACTCGCGGATCATCGCTTCGTTCGCTGCCTCAGTGGCGCTCATGATCTTCTACCCCCGTCGGTGACCGATCGACCTCGTCACACCATCGACTCGACCGGGTCGCCATAATGCCCTGATCCCGCGCCGGCCGTCGAGGAGCGCCGAACGGCAGAAGTGGCTGCGGTCAGTTCGCCTCGACGAGTTGCTGCACACGCTGGTGCGAGAGGCCGAGGAGCTCGCCAGCGTCGCGTCGGCTGATCCCGAGTTCGGTCAGCGCACGTGCCGCTTCAGCGACTTGGGCCTGGGCCTTCTCACCGGCTCTTTGCGCAGCCTCGCGCGCTCGCACGGCGCGAGTCGCGACCTCCCGCACGTTGGGCGGGAACTCGTCGCGCACCTGGAGGTCGTCGGCCTCGCAGTCCAGCCACACCGCCAATGCCTCTCGGATGCGGCCATGGGCCTGGCGGATCGACCGACCGTGGGTCTGGCAACCGGCCACGCCCTTGATCCGCACGTTCCACGCGTCGTCGACCGGATCACGCGAGTACACGGCCACGTAGATCTTGCTGGAGGTCATCGCAACCACCCTTTCCCGAGACACGGGGTCAACGCTCGTTCGATGGACCGCAGCGTGCCCGATGGAAGGTCTTCACCCGCATGGACCGGGACCACTCTCTGGCAGCCACCGGGGCAGCGCACGACGACGTGCGAACCACGTTGGCGCAGACGCACGCATCCGAGCTTCTCGATGATCCGTAGCACGTCCCGACCCTTCACTAGCGTCTAGCGTACTAGACGATCTAATCTGCGCCATGGGCGTACCGATTTGCCGAAGCCGCTCGTCTGCGCGCCGAGGTGGCTGAGCTCCGCGAGCAGTTCGCTCGCCTCG
>JANMVY010000176.1:0-1750 GCA_031393535.1 Actinomycetes bacterium
AAACCCAGGTGGCCACGAAGGCGGTCTTGAGGCCCGCGAGGCCGGTATCCGCCAGAAGAAATGGAGCCGAATCACGGCGCTTCTGGATAGAGGGGGCGATCCGACGGACTTGGAGCTCGGCTTGGAGAGCGTCAAAGAATACGACGGATATGCGAAACGCCGTCACGAGATCGAGGCATTGACGGAACGGTCCAAGCGGATCAGACCGCTGCTCGATGCACTAAACCAGCACGACAATCAGGGCTTTGTAAAGGCATTCGATCCAAGAGTGATCCAAGAGTACTGGGCGGCCTTCCAAGACCACCAGATCGAGATTGAACGAATCGTGCGCGAGTCGATGTCCGCTGTGCTGAAGGCGGTCCCATCGGAACCGGCCTGGTCGTGGGATCACATCGGACAGAACTTGGACATTCACTGGTCGCTTCAGCCGCGGGAGTTCACGTCGCTGTCGGTCGTCGCGACGAACGACCGGCAATTCTACCGCGACGTGGCCGAAACGAACGGGCGGATTCGCGAAGTCAGCGCGACCGCCGTGCGCGGCCTCTCGCTGCGCGGCCCGCGTTCGGGCGAGCGGCTGTACGTCACCGTCTGGCCCGTCCTCATGATCGGCGACGTCCGGATGTATGGAACTCCCGCATGCATCGGACCGATCGAACCCCGCAGCGAACCCTCACGGAGCTCCGGCGACAAGAAACCGTTCCAATGGCATCAGTTTCCGCGCCGCATGGCGAACTGGCTGGCACGAAAACTCGTGCGGTTCTAAGGCAGAAGCGGCATCAAGATCATGTGGCACCAGCTTTATTTCACCCACTGTACGCAGTCGAATAGTTGCGACGGCATTGCCGGATACAGCCTGCGTGCGCGCTCGGCCGGCAGTGAGCCGTGGTGCGACTTCGTCCGTCGGTTCCCCGCACCCATGCGCCCTGAATCCCTGCGGACGGTGGAGCGTCCCGGCGAACTCCCCCGCCAGTTGGCTCTGCTCCGCCCGCACAACGGGACAGTAGCCCTGCTCCATTCCAATTTCCTTGACCGCGACACGCTGGGCCGTCCGACGAACTTCTTCCGCCATGTGCTGGTCGATGATGACTCCGCCGGGCAGGGGGTTTCGCTGTTTGAAGCCCTGCAAACCTGGGACTCGACGGAATGGACCTCGGCATGCGCGGAAAGTGCCCCGACGACGCTCCCGACGCGACCGCACATCCCGGCCCCCGGCCCGCTCGGCTGGGACAGCGTGACCACGTTTCTGGCGTCCGACGGTCGCACGGATGGCGAACATCACCTCAACGCGGTCACCATTCCGGAGCGTCTCTCCTCGGCAGACGAGCGCCGCCGTTTGGTCAATCTGGTCATCGGGGGGCTGCTCGCCGTTTCCGCAGGGCAGGAAGGTCGGCCCCGGCGGGAGCGGCTCGTCCTGCACGCGGAACCCGGACTGGCGGTGGTGCTTCTGGCCGTCGCCGCGACGCTGCTGCCCGAGGAACTCCTTCGGGATGTCACCTTCACTTCCTATGTCGCCAGCGGAACGCGGCTACGCGAATACCGTGAATCGACCGTCATCGGCACGTTCGTCGATGGCTGCGGCGGGGACGTCGAGGTGAATGCGGAAACGGGCCTGCTCGTGGACACGTTTCATTCCGGGCAGTCCGTCGGTGTGGCGGAACAGGCATGGATCGGTTCGCTGATCGACAGCTTCGTGAATCGCCAGGCATCGCTCGACGTTCCCGGACTGCACGAGTTCGCCCGGTTGGGTGGA
>JANMVY010000221.1:0-4647 GCA_031393535.1 Actinomycetes bacterium
GACGGTGACGCACCAGTAGCGATCGTCGTCGAATACTCCCGTGTCGAGCAGCTCGTACTCAGGATCGTCCTTGCCGCGCCGTTCGTTCTCGACGCGCAGCTGTTCGTATGGAAAGGCGCGCTGTGGATAGTGGTAGCGCCACCGGAGCCACGAATGCGTAGGCGTCGCGTCGAGATACCACCAGTACTCCTTGGCGTCCTCGCCGTGGTTGCCTTCGTTTCCAGTGAGCCCGAAGATGCGTTCCTTCAAGATCGGGTCGGCGCCGTTCCACAAGGTGAGCGCCAGGCAGAGGCGCTGCGAACTATCGCAATAGCCGGCGAGGCCGTCCTCGCTCCAGCGGTATGCGCGCGAGCGCGCGTGATCGTGTGGCAGGTACTCCCAGGCTGTTCCGTCGGGGCTGTAGTCCTCGCGGACCGTGCCCCACGCACGCTCGCTCAGGTACGCACCCCAGGCTTTCCAGGGCCCGGGATCGAGCTCCGACGATGTCGCGAGTCGGGAATGCTCCGCCGTCAGCGGCTCTCCGTGCACAACCGACGTCGCCATGATCCCAAACTACGACTCGTGTGCACGAAGATGGGTGCATACGCGCCCTCACCGTGCGACCCGGCCGCCACTACGAGCACGCAGCGTCGGCGTTGGCCTCCGCCGCGACCTACAGCGGCCGACTCGGCTCGACTCCCGAAACACTCCCCGTCGTTCGTGAAAACGTCCAGCGCGCGATCTGTTCACGCAGCCAACCGTTCTCCCAGAGGTTTTGCTCGCCGCCGCTGTCGAGCAGGTGCTGGTGGGAATCGACCATCACCGCCAACGCGTCGTCGTTGCCTGCGTCGCGGGCGAGCACACCTTCGGCGACATGGATCGCGACGACCGCGTCACCGCGACCAAGCGCGGCCCGAGCGACATCGACCGCGACATCGGCGCCGGCCGCGTCGACCAGCGCCGCGAGCGCGTCGACTCGCGCATCGGGGTAGATCTCGGTGGTCGACTGCAGCGTGAACCAGCCGACGTAGATCTCCCAGATCGTGCGCACGCACCATGACACTTTGCCGTAGCTCTGACCGACGCGCAGGTGCGCCGGAAGCTGAACCTCGCGCATGAGCGTCCAGATGTCTGTGCCCTCGTTCATGCCGCGCAACGTCTCGGTGTGCACGAAGTCGACTGCAGCGTGCAGGCGTGCGAGGCACGCGTCGATGAGCTCGGCACCGGCGATCGGCGCGGCACGACCGGTGATGAGCAGCTCGGGCTGCAGATCGCGCAACGTACGCACAGTCTTCAGGTAGGCCTCGGGGAACCGGTAGCGGTCGCCGCGCAACGTGTTCAGGTTGGGGAAGTGCGGGAACAGCGGACCGAGCATGTTGCTGATCATCGCGATGCGATGTTCTGGCAACCACACGATGCAGTTGTCGATGGTTTCGCCCGCAGATGCGATGAGCTCGACGCGCAGGCCGTCGACAGTGAGGCCGAGTCGCTTGTCGAAGGTGAGATCGGGCGTTGGCGCGTCCTGCATCATCGACACGCCGGGGTTCTCGATCGCGATGCGGCGAGCGGCAGCACCGGTGACGTCGAACCAGGTGCCGGCGGTGCGCGCGCGCAACGCCTGGATGCGTTTGTCGTCGAACTGGCACGCCGCGTTCTCGGCCTGCGCGATGTAGACGGTGCCCGGTTCGCGGAACAACGCGACACCACCGACATGATCGACGTGCGCCTGGGTCGTGATGATGTGCGAGGTGGGGCCCGGGCGCAGGGCGTCGAGCACGCGCTTGTGATGCGGCGCCTCGTATCCCATACCCGTGTTCACGATGATGCGGCCGTGATCGGTGAGCACGCTGTACGAGGCCGTGGTGCCGCCGCTGCGGAAGATGAAGTCGTTGATGCGATCCGCAGGATCCACATAGACCGGGGTGAGCAGCTCCTTGCCGCCGCGCGTGTCGATCAGGTGATCGACCTCTGCCTCGATGCTCACGTGGCCTCGATGCGGACCGCGAAGCGATCGAAGTAGAAGCCGAAGGGTTCGCGCACCTCGTCGGGCGTGACACCGAAGTCGGCGCGTAGGTCATAGACCACCTGGCCGTCTTTCCCACGTGGGTGCGCAGCCGTGTAGGCGTCGATCTGCGCGAGCGCTTCGGGAGTGAGCTCGAGACCGGCCACCTCGTAGATCTGGCGGATGACCGCCATATCGTCACTCATGAACTCGTCGAAGAGCACGTCGACAGTGCGACCGGCCGGAAGCAGGTGCCGATCGCGCACCGAGCGGTCGAGGAGTCGGCGGATGCGGTCGCTCCAATACTCGAGGTACCACTCGGGCCGCGGTGTGCGATAGCTCATGCGGGCACCGTAGGTGACCATCGTGATGGTCGACTGCACCACAGAAACCGGGTCGCGGTGGGTCACGACGATCGTCGCGTCGGGGAACGTCTGCATCAGTGGGCCGATCTGCTCGAGGTGCTGGGGGCACTTGAGCACCCAACGCTCGCGGGGCTTGTACCACTGCAGGATCTGCAGACCGACCTTCAGGTAGGCGTAGTGCGCGGACTGCTCGTGCGACAGGAGGTAATCGCGCCACTTCGGCGTGCGCGCGATCCATTCGATGTTGTAGCTCGTGAAGTCGGACAACATCAGCTCGAGCTCTTCGTGTACGTGGTCGGGGTTCATCGGGTGCATCGACGCGATGAGCGGCATGCTCGCCTGCATGGCCTGCCAGGCGTTCTCGCAGCGTTGCCACCGCGGGTCGATGCCGTCGGGGCCGATCGACTCGCGGGCGTCCGGCACCGGCTCGTAGCTCTCCCATAGCGGCATCGACCGAAACCGCTGATCGGCGGCGAGCAGGTTGACCAGATGCGTGGTGCCCGAGCGCGGCAGGCCGATCACGATCACCGGCTTGTCGATCGGGATCTCGAGGATCTCCGGGTGACGGGCGAGCAGGTCGCGGACCTTCAACCGATTCGACGCGTACCGCACGCAGTCGCCGAAGAGGCCGAGCCGCCCGAGGCCGTTGCGCTCCTCGTCCTCATCCATCTCGGAGAGCCACAACTGCAGCCGCTCGTGGAAGTCGTCGGGCCCGAAGTCGTCGAGACCGCTGGCGGCTACCGCGGCGCCGAGCACCGCGTCGACCGTGAGATCGACGTGCTGGCTCTCGCCGTAGTCGAGCGCGGCCTTCTGCATGTCGGTGAGCTGCGGGTTCGCGAGGTCCTCGATGCGGATCTTGTTCGACATATGCCTTCTCCCCTACGGCATCAACAGCGTGGTACCGCCGTCGATGACCAGGACATCGCCGGTGTGATAGCTCGCCGAGTCGCTCATGAGATACGCGGCGATGCCCTCGACATCGGACGGCTCGCCCCACCGACGGATCGGGTTGCGTTCCTTGATGGTCTTGTCGAAGGGGAACATCTCTTTCGGCACGCCGCCATAGAGATCGGTGTAGACCCAGCCGAGACACACCATGTTGGCACGAACGCCGATCGGCCCGTACTCCACGGCCACCGTGCGCATGATGCCTTCCATGGCCGACTTGGCCGCCGCGTAGTGCGCGATCATCGGCTCGCCGCGGAACTGGGTGAGGCTGCCGCACAGCAGCAACGAGCCGCCCGGGTCGCCGGCCTCGGAGCGCGCCACCATGTGCTTGACGGCCTCGCGCAGTGTCCAGAACCCCCCATGCTGCGCGACAGCGAGCAGGCTGTTGTACATCTCGGTGGTCATCTCATGAAACGGCGCCAGGCTCGAGTTGCCGGCGTTCTGCACCACGCAGTCGATGCGCCCCATGTGCGCGGCCGCCGTGGCCATGCCCTCGACCACCTGCTGCTCGACCGACACGTCGACGGTCTGTGACCACACGCGGCCCGCACCTGCGGCGAGGAGGAGCGCCTCGGCCTGCGCGTTCCGATCGGCACGGCGACCCCAAACCACCACGTCACCGCCGCACTTGGCGATGCCCGTGGCGAACCCGAGGCCGAGGCCGCTGTTGCCGCCCGTGACCAGGGCGACCTTTCCGGTCAGGTCGAACAGGTTCGATGTCATGATCCCCCTCGCGGTGCGACTGCGCGATCGCGTCACGAGCGACCGGGCAGCGAGTCGCCAGCCTTGCACAGCACTACGTTGTGCCACCATACGAACGGCGCGGCTGGGCCATGTCGACGACAACGCGCAGGGGATGCAGACATGCGGATCACGAACATCCACGGACCGGGCGACGTGCGGATCGACGAGGGCCCCGAGCCCACCTGCGGCCCCAACGACGTACTCATTGCCATGAAGGCTTGCGGGGTGTGCGGCTCCGACGTGTCCTACCTGCAGATCGGCGGCATGCCGATGCCAGGGGCGCGGTGCCCACTCCCTCTTGGCCACGAGCCGGCGGGTGAGGTGGTCGAGGTCGGACGCAACGTCGTCGGCGTCACGCGTGCGATGCGTGTGACGTTCAATCCCACAGCCGATGAGGCCGACGCCACGGGGAGCGGCGGCTCACAGGGTGCGCTCAGCGATCTCGTCGCGCTGCGAAACGCGCGGCTGGGCGTCGACATCTTCGAGATCCGACCCGAGGTGCCCTTCGACGTGGCCGCGCTCACCGAGCCGCTGTCGGTCGCTCTGCATGCCGTCAACCGCGCGGAGACGACGTCCGACAGTCGCGTGGTCGTGTTCGGTGCCGGTCCG
>JANMVY010000345.1:0-6163 GCA_031393535.1 Actinomycetes bacterium
CACGGCCTTGCCCTTCAGTTGCGCGCGGTCGATGCGTGAGGTCTCGAACCGCATCTCGGCCTTGCCGTCCTTCATCACCAGCACGCTGGGCATGTCTCCGAGGTGCCCGGCGTGGTTCTGTCCGTCGGCCTTCCAGTGACCATCCGCAGACACGAACCAGGTGTTCGACGGCTTCGTCGCGTCGGCGACGCAACCCTCGCCGTTCGACGGGTCGCCGTTCGCATGGATGTGGAACCCGTGGAACGCCTCGCGCGCAACCGACTCGGGCAGCCCGGCCAGCCGCACACGGACCTCGGTGCCATCGCCCTTCCGCTCGAAGCTGACGCTGCCGCGCTCGGCGCCGCCGGCGTCACGCAACGTCACACTCTCGTCACCACCGCCGGTGCCGGCCAGGGCCACCGCCCCGATCGCGGCCACCACCGCGACGGCGATGACACCGAGTGCGACACCCACGGTCCTGTGTATCACGACACGCCCCTCTCATCGACCGCCGCGTGTCGACGGTCGACCTACAGACGCATTGCGATCGGCGTCGGGTGACGCGTCGCCCGAATGGGTGCAAAGCTCGTCAGTCAGATGATGAGCACCGTGACGATCGTGATGTCGGCAATCGGCCAGGCGCGCGCGGCCGGGGCTCCCATCACCTCCGAAGCCGAATCGCTCGTGATCCGCCTCTTCCAACTCGAGGGCCGCAACCTGGTGCGCCTCGCCCGCCTGTTCGTCGACGACCGCGAGGCGGCCGAGGACCACGTGCAGGAGGCGTTCATACGCTTGGCCCGCAACGCCGCGCGGATTAACGACCCGGCGCGCACGCCGGCGTACTTGCGGTCGATCGTCCTCAACCTGGCGCGCGATCACAATCGACGCGGCCTCGTGTCGCTGCGCCACGAGCTGCCCCGAGGACGCGAGATCGACGTCGGCCAGTCGATCGACGACGAGCTCGTCCGCGACGAATCGCAGCGAGCCGTGCTCGAGGCCGTGCAATCACTGCCGCGGCGCCAGCGCGACTGCGTCACGCTGCGCTACTACGTCGAGCTCGGGATCACCGAAATCGCCGCAACGCTCGGTGTGTCGGAGAACTCGGTCAAGACGCACCTGCAACGAGGGCTTGCCAACCTCGAACGTGCACTCGCGGTGCCGTCATGAGCGCCATTGAAGATCGCATCCGCGACGCACTGCGCACCGCGGGCGATCACGTCGAGCCGAACCCCGACCTGTTCGCGCGTGTCGCCCACTCGGTCGACGCAGACCGCGAGCGCCGCCGCTGGCGCCTGCGGTGTGCCGGTCGCGTGCTCGTGTTCACATTCTTGCTCGCCGCTGGCGGTGCGAGCGCGTCAGATCTACGAAATGGGAGGATCATCATGCCCTGGTGGGTACTCGAGCTGTTGACGACCGTGGTGCTCATGGCGATCGCTGTGGTGCTCGGTCCGTTCATCAAACGATTCGGTCGCAGCTACGCCGCCGACGTGTTCCGCGCGAACCCGCGCACCGGCAAGAGCTACCTCGTCTTGACCGACGTCGCCTACTACCTCATCTTCGTCGCGTACATCTTGTTCAGCATCAACTTCGAACCGCGGTCGGCTTGGGGCGACGACGTCGTGGCCAAACAGGTGCAGAGCGAGACCGCACGCGTCGGCGGGATACTGCTGCTGCTGGGGTTGCTGCACGCGGCCAACATCGTGATGTTGCCGGTGATCGGACGCATGTTGTCGCTCAACCGCAAGCTCGACGAGCAGGATCTCGGGGCCGCGACGACCACCGGCGGATCCGGCGCAGTCGCGCCCGCCGCAACGGGCACCGCGCTCGGCGCCGGTTCGTGGGTACTGCGCATCGAGCCGGCCGCGCCACAAGTACCGCCCGTCGGCCACACCCCTTCGTCGAGCGACCGAGACTGACCTTGGATCAAGACCGCTCGGAGATGGCGACCGGACGAAACATCACATCAGCCAAGGAGTGACACGCGGAAGAAGTCGAGCGACAGGGCGGCGGCGTGCCCGCACGCGTTGCCCGCGTATGGCGTGAAGTGGTGCCCTTCGATCATCTCGAGGCGCTTTGGCTCGGGGGCGCGGCCGAACGCGGCCACGGCGACCTCCGTCGGCGCGACCACATCGCGGGTGGCCACCACGAAAAGGACCGGCGCGTGCAGGTACGCGACAGCGGCTCCCGGATCGAATGCGGGCTCGCTGGCGAACGCGGCCTGCAGCCACACCTGGTTCTGCCAGCGCGCGCCGTCACGACGGCCGAGGTCGAGGAACCACTCGCTCGCCTCGGGTTGACCGAGGAACACTGCGACGCCCTCGGCCTCGCCTGACTCGTGTACCACTGCGAGCGGCCCTCGCGGTGCATCGGTGACATCGGCCGGGCCCGCGCCGCTCAGGTCGCACAACGCGTCGCGCAACAGACCGAACTTCGCGGCGACAACCCCGGCATCGGCATAGTCCGCGCCCAGGCCGGCGAACGGCACGCTGGCCACGACCGCGCGCACACGCTCGTCGACGGCCCCGAGCACGAGCACCTCACCACCACTGAAGCTCGAACCCCACACGCCGATGCGCTCACGGTCGACCTCTGGGCGCGCGGCCAACCAGCCGATCGCGTAGCGGTAATCGCGTGTCTGGGCCCACGGGTTGATGACCTGGCGCGGCTCGCCATCGGAGGCACCGAAGCCTCGGTGGTCGTAGACGAGCACGGCGAGACCACCCGCGGCGAACACCACCGCGTACGCGTCGAGCGCCATCTCCTTCGTGGCCGAGAAGCCGTGGGCCATGACCACCCCCGGCACGGGCGTCGCCGCCGACGCCCCCTCGGGCAGGTACAACCAACCTCGGAGCACCACGCCACCGTGGCCTTCGAATTCGACGTCACGACGCACCCTGTGCCCCCTCACTGCCCAACACGCCTGCTGAACGGCTCAAGGCTACGGAAGGGCCCGACCGATGATCACTGCGTGGGCAACAACACCAGAGGAGGTCCACGCGTGAGCATTCGACGCCTTGTGGGCTGGTTCGCCCTCGTCACCACCCTCGCGCTGCTCACCGCCTGCGCCGGTGCTGCCCAGCCCGCCGACCACGACGTGGCCGCGACACGCCGGTCCGATGTCCCCGCCGATTCCCCCGCCGATGTTCCCGGCGCGGCGCCGACCACGGTCAACCCGGGCTCCGCCGCCGCGCCGGCGAGCACCTCGACGGTCGGGTCGGTGGCGTCGGTCGAGATGCAACGTACGCCTCCGCCGACGACCGCATTGCCCCGCACCAACGCCACGGCCGCACCGCCGTCTGTCCCCGTGTCCACCGGAGTCTCCGCGGTCGCGTCCCCGGCCGTCGGCCCGCGGCCCGCCAACGGCTCGGCTACGTCGCTCGGCCGGTGCACACTGTTCCCCCCCAGCAGCTACTGGTATGCGAACGTGTCGACGTTGCCCGTGCACGCGAGCTCAGCGGCGTATGTCGCGAGCATCGGGGCCACGAGCGGGCTGAAGGCCGATTTCGGGAGTGGCCTGTGGAATGGTGGGCCCATCGGCATCCCCTATGTAGTCGTCGGCACGGGCCAGCCCAAGGTGCCGGTCACGTTCGACTACGCCGACGAGAGCGAACCGGGTCCGTACCCGATCCCACCTGACGCACCCGTCGAAGGCGGCGCGGCGAGCGAGGGCGACCGCCACATCCTCGTCGTCGATCAGACCGATTGCCGGCTGTACGAAACCTGGTCGACCACCCCTGCTGGCAGCGGGTGGCACGCCGGTTCGGGCGCGGTTTTCGACCTGGGTTCGAACGCACTGCGCCCCGACGGCTGGACCTCGGCCGACGCGGCGGGCCTCCCGATCCTCCCCGGTCTCGTGCGCTACGACGAGATCGCCGCGGGCCGCATCGACCATGCGATCCGCATCACCGTGCCCCGCACGCAGAAGTCTTTCATATGGCCCGCCCGCCATTTCGCGAGCTCGCGCGCCGACGTGAACCTCCCGCCCATGGGGCTGTGGCTCCGACTGCGCGCCGACTACGACACCTCGGGGTTTGCACGCGAAGCCAAGATCGTCCTCGACGCCCTCAAGCAACACGGCGCCATCGTCGCCGACAACGGATCGGCCTGGTATCTGAGCGGCGCCCCCGACGAGCGGTGGAACAACGACGCACTTGGCACGCTACGACGCGTGCCGGGCTCGGCGTTCGACGCCGTCGACACGTCATCGTTGCCGGTGAGCGCGGGCTCGGGCCAGGTGCGCTGAAACGCCCGCTCAACGCAGCTCGAACGCGCCGATGTCGGGCCGGCCCGTGTGCGGCCGGCCGATGAAGTCGAGCGCCGGCGCGCGGTCGGCGTTACCCGCGTCGGTCGTAGGCCCCTCGATCGGCGGAAAGACACCGAACATGCGCGGCAGACCCGGGACCAGCGTGTCGTTCGGGCCGAGCACCTGCGCCGAAGAGTCGACGTACGCGTTGTGGTCTGTGCTCACGTTCGACGAGTCGTACACCATGATCCCGCTGCCGGCACGTCTCGGCGCCACGAGGTTGTTGCGGAAGAGCACGTTCTTCGCGTAGATCGCGGACAGCTCGGCGCCGTTGGTGGGCAGGTTTCGCACGTTGTCGAATACGGTGTTGTTGATCACTGCCGCGTTCGACGACCAGGCGAAGTGAATACCTCGGCCACCGTTGGCGCGGCAGACGTTGTTCGTGATGAAGGTCGACGCGGTGTAACCGGTTTGGTCGTTCGAGTCGAGGATGATGCAGTTACCGTCGGTGATCGCGCCGACGCGATTCTCGTTGTCGTGGACGTAGTTCGCGTTGATGTAGTTGCTGTAGCCATCGGCGTTGTTGCCCCCGCCGATATTCTGCATCTGCCACAGCGAGATGGCCGACGTCTGGTTCTCGGCCCACCACGACGTGTTGTAGACTTCGTTGTTCTCGATCGACACATGATTCGAGTACGCCGCGCTGATACCACCACCGCCGAAGTCGTGGACCACGTTGATGTCGAATCGCACATGGTGCGAGTTGACGACCTCGAGACCGGATTCGCTCGTTCGAGCGGTTTGCGCGTTGCCGATCACCTCGAAGCCACGGACGTGCACGTACGACGAGTTCTCGACGAGCAGACCCTGCCACTGCGAGGAACGGATTACCGGTCGATGCCCTGGGTACGCCGACACGAGGATCGGCGCCTGAGGGCTCGCTTGCTTTCGGATTGCGAGCGGCCCGGTGTAGACGCCGTTGCGTACGAGAAGGATCGAGCCCGGATGAAGGCGGTCGAGCGCCGGGCCGAGGGTGCGCCACGGTTGCGCATCGGTGCCGGGCCCTGCGTCGTCACCGCTCGGGTCGACCACGTAGAGCGACGGCAGACCAGCCGAGGCGTCGGGAGCCGCATGTACGAAGGCGACGAGCGAGGCGACGAGGAACGACAGACCGAGCACGAGCGGGCCGACGGATCGGTGTCGCCGGTGAATTGCGATGAGCATGGGGACGGATTTCCTTCCGGGCATCGCGCCGCGCGAACAACAGTCAACCACCCTCAGGGGCCGAACGTGCAGCGGGCACCCGAGGTACGACCGACACGCCAGGGTGGCTGCCGCTCGATCTACCCTTTGCGCCATGAGCATGACCGAGCGTGACCTCGACCTCCTCGACGGCCGTTTCTACCTCGACGACGCCGACGCGACCTATCGCTGGGCGCGCGCCAACGTGCCCGTCTACTGGGACACCACGAACGAGCTCTGGGGCATTTTCCGCTACGACGACGTGGTCGAGATCGAAAAGCGCAAGGACGTGTTCGTCTCCTCCGACAAGGAGAAAGGCGGCTATCGCCCGAACCTCCCGGCCGACGACGCGATCATCGGTCTCGACGACCCGCGACACAACAAGCGGCGCAACTTGATCTCGCGTCGGTTCACCCCCCGTGCGGTGAGCGTGTGGCACGACGACATTCGCGACAAGGTCTCACGGCTCCTCGACAATGCTCAGGCAATGACAGGCTCCGTCGAGATCGTCGAGAACCTCGCGGCACCACTGCCCGCCATGATGATCGGCAAGCTCCTCGGCTTCCCCGACGACAAGTGGCGAGATCTGAAGCACTACTCAGAAACCACCATCCGCCTCGGCGGTGGCCCGCGTTACATGGACGACGCAGGCGTCACCGCGGCGGTGCAGTTCTTCATGGACTCCGCCGCGCTCTACGA
>JANMVY010000357.1:0-6967 GCA_031393535.1 Actinomycetes bacterium
GCATCGATTTCGATCCCGATGTGCTTCACGGCGATGCTGACGCCTCGTCGCCCCACCAACCGGCGCTCGTTCGCCAGTACCGGCCGGCTCTGGTTCGCCAGTACCGGCTCGAGCACTCCGCCTGATCGACCAGCCTGCGGGCGGGTCGAGCTCGCCCGATGGAGTAGGCCTGGCGGCGTGTGTTGAGCGCCACGCTGGTTGACCACGAGCGTGGCTTGGAGCGACACGCTTGATGAGCATAAGCTCGTGTTCGCGGTGGCGTCGTGGTGATCACCGTGGACGGGTGCGCCGAGGGCAAGACTGGCGTTGTCGACCGGTGTCACGGCAGGCTGCAACACGAGCTCGCCCTTCCGGTGTTCGACTTCACCGGTCAGGCTGATCGGGTGCCAACTGATGCTGGTATTCCACGAAGGCTGGCCCGTTCGCCCCAGCCGGTACACCGCTCGGCGACATGCTCGACGCGGTCGCACGAGCGGACAGTGCGTTCATTTGCCAGCTCGGACCGGTGGCTGCTCGGTGGCGCCGGCCACTTGGCGTGGTGGATATTGTATGGCCGCACATGTCGTGGTGGGGAACGTCGGTGGGGGTTCAGTTCGCATGGGGCACTTTCGTCGTCGTCACCAGGCCGTGGACTACGGGGCGATCGAGCGGATGTTCCCGCCGCCGCCGGAGTACTTCGAATCGGCATGGTTCGACTCCCTCGAGGTGATCGCGCACAAGCAGCTCACTCGTCTGCAGGACCGCGCGTGGTCGGCGTACCAGGTGCCGTTCTTCAAACGCCGATGGGACCAGGCAGGGTTTCATCCGTCGCACCTCAAGACGCTCGATGACCTGTGGAAGGCGCCCTCGTACACGGTGGACGACATCCGACAGTCGATCGATGACCACCCGCCGTTCGGCGACTATCAGGGCGTCACCCCCGAAATGGCACGCCGTGAGCCAATGCGCGTCTACATGTCCGGCGGGACCACCGGGAAGTCGCGGCCGACCTTCTACACCGCTTGGGATCGTGAGGTGCAGGCCGTGACGATGGCTCGTTACATGTTCCTGCAGGGCATTCGACCGGGCGACGTGGTGCTGAATTCGTGGTCGTACGGGTTGCACAACGGGGCGTGGGCGATCGACGAGGCGGTGTACAACTGGCTGAACTGCGTGGTCATCACCTCGAGCGTCGGCAACGTCACCTCGAGCGAGAAACAGATCGAACTCGCGATGCAGTACGGCGCGGCGGCGATCCTGACCACCGGCGATTACCTGTTACGGCTCGTGGATGTCGCGAAGGGAATGGGGTACACGCCGGCCGACTTGAAGCTGCGGGCGCTGTCGAACATCGGCGATGCCGAGTTGTTATCGAACATGTTCGGTCTTGAGTCGCTGCGTACGTATGGCTTCCACGAGGTGGGCAACGTCGCGGTCGAATGCGAGGCGCACGACGGCCTCCACATCTTCGAGGACGCGTTCATCGTGCAGATCGTGCATCCGGAAACAGGCGTACCGATGCCCGACGGCGAGTTGGGCTCGGTGTGTCTGACCGAGGTCTGCAAGACCGGCAGCCCGCAGTTCCGCTACAACATCATGGATCTGACCTACCTCTATCCGCCGGGCCAGTGCTCGTGCGGGAGTTGGCTGCGCAAGATCGGACCGTTCGCCGGGCGCGGCGACAACATGGTCAAGCTGCGTGGCGTGAACGTGTGGCCTGAGGCGGTCGGGGAGATCGCGTGTTCGGTGGAGGGCACGGTCCCCGACTACTTCGTGCGCGCCGTGCGCGAGAGCAATCGCGACGAATTGTTGGTCGCGGTGGTGAGCAACCGCGGTCCGGAGGAGTTCGAGGTCATTCGTAGCGAGGTCGAACGCCGTCTCCAACAGCGGCTCGGGGTGAGGATCGCGGCCACGGTGGTGTCGCAGGGCGCTATCGACGAGGACACTGAGCTGCACACGTCGCCCAAGCCGAAGCGGTTTCGAGACGAACGGCCCAAGCCGAACAGCTGATGGCGGCGCGGACGCCGCCCGACCCGTGCTCGGCCGATGCGCCGTGCCGACTGCGCGAATTGGGTGCGGATTCGGTTTGTTCAGCGGGCGAGCTGGCGGGCGCGGCGGACTGTGACGGTCGCATCGTGGGTGACGACCCGTGCGTTGCTGCACCGCACCGCGATATCGAGCACCGGTCCGGCGGCTGTCGGGCGTTCGCCCACGATGCGACCGCGTACGATGATCACGTCGTCGGGGTGGTTCCGCTCGTACGGAAGTAGCGCGAGCGAACAGAGCACGCTGCCTGCCCCGACGTGGTCGGTTATGTAGCGACCGATCAGTCCCTGCATGAAGTGCGTTCCGATGTACATGTCGGCCACGCCCGTCGCGCGTGCAAACGTTCGGTCGTGGTGCACCTGGTAGAAGTCACGCGTGGCCGAGACGGCGATCATGAACCGCGTGCGGGGGACCGGGAACTCCAGGGGCGGCAGGTCGGTGCCCGGTCCGACCGTGTCGGGCGGCTGGCTGATCGGCCCGTCGGCGCCCACCGAGTCGAATGCCGCGCTCGGCGAATCGCCGGTCCGGAAGCGGAGGATGTGCGACGACTGCCGGACGATCTCGGCCCCGTGCTCGTCATGGAGGCTCATGACGTTCGACAAGACCACGCCCCGACCACGGTGCGTCTCGGTCTCCTCGGTGCCGAGGTGACGGTAGTAGCGCATCGTCGGGCGCTCGCCCGCTTCGAGTGGGCGGTGGTAGGTCTGTGTCATCTGGAGGACACAGGCATGAGGGCGACCCGGCACCTCCGGCATGTCGCGCGACATCGTACGTGCCCTGCCGGCCATGGGTGTCCATGTGGGCTCGAAGGTCCAGGCGAGGAGCATCGGCGGGGGCGCGACGATGTCGCGGAATCCTTGCGATCTCGCGAACGCCGGGTCGTGATAGAGCGGATTGGCGTCTTCCACCATCTCGCACCAAAGCCGGATCATCGGCCCGTTCACCGCTTCGGCTAGCGGCCGCTCGTCGAGGTAGCAGGCGACGAGGCCATCTGACAGTAGAAGCTCTGGGGGTGCGGTCGTCACTGCGTACCGCGCTCGATCTGAGGACGAAAGTTCGGCGTGCGCTTCTCCATGAAGGCGTTAGCACCTTCCTGCATCTCGGCGGAGCGGACCATCCAGCCGCTGAGCTCGAGGCCATGCTGCAGCGCGGGCCACTGGATGTCGAACAGGTACGACAGCGAGGTCTTGGCCATGCGAAGGCTTTGCGGGCTCTTGTCCAGCAGTTCCGCACACCAACGGGCGACCTCGGCGTCGAGTGCGTCGTCGGGGACCACGACGTTGGCGAGACCCATCTGCACCGCGGCCTCGCCCGAGTAGCGACGGCACAGGAAGAGGATTTCCTTGGCGCGCTTGAAGCCGCACACGAGCGGGAGCAGCTGGGTGCCGCCGACCATGGGGACGCTGCCCACGCGGGGACCGGCCTGCCCGAACTGCGCGCTCTCGCCCGCGATGGTGAGGTCACACAGCAGGTTGAGCTCGTTGCCGAGGCCGATGCAGTAGCCGCGGACCTTTGCGATGGTGGGCTTGGTTGCGTTGCGGAACGCGCCCACCCACCGCAGCACCTCGGCCCGGCCCATCGTGGAGTAGTCGCCCTCATCGTCGTTGTCGGCGACCTCGCCGAGGTCGCCACCGGCACAGAACGCCTTGGTGCCGGAGCCGGAGATGACGATCACGCCGACGTCACGTGCGGCGTTGGCGGTCTCGACGGCATGGGCCATCTCGCCGATGGCCTCGGGGCTGAGCGCGTTAAGCCGGTCGGGACGGTTGATGGTGATCGTGGCGACGCCACCGGCGACGTCGAAGAGCAGATGTCGGTACACGGTTCCCTCTGGTAGGTGTCAGCGAAGGCGGTCTTCGCGCCAGGCGATCGCGGCGGCGCGGCCGTGGGTCTGCATGATCTCGCCGAAGGTCGCGACCTCTGGGTCGCGACGCGCGGTCGCGTTCGCGTTTTCGGCGAAGACCTGCAATGCCGGGCGGCCCATGAGTTCGGCGCTCTGATTGAGGACCGACTTGCTTTGCGTCAGCAACGCGGGAGGCAGCACCGCCATGCGGCGCGCGAGGTCGGCGACCGCCGCGTCGAGCTCGTCGAGCGTCGGGTAGGCCTGGCAGACGAGCCCAATGCGCTCGGCGGTGCGACCGTCGATGATCTCGCCCGTCAGGAGGAGGCGCTTCGCCCACTGCAACCCGAGGTGATACACGGCGGTGGCGGAATCGGGGAGTCCGGCACCGTTACGCACCGACGGGAAAAAGAACTTGCAGTCTTCGGTGGCGAGGACCACGTCGGCGTGCATCGCGATCTCGATGCCCCATGCGGCACACCAACCATGCGCCTTGACGATCACCGGTGTTGGGCATGTCCAAAGGCCGAGCCACCTGCTCGCCGCGCGTGCGATGTCGGCACGATCAGCCTCAAAGGTCTTCTCGCCTGGCGACTGCTCTTCGAGATGATCGTCGATGTCCACGCCTGTGGTGAAAGCCGGTCCGGCGCCCTGCAAGACGATCACGTGCACCTCGGGGTCGTCCGCTGCCGCGGCGACGTGCTCGATGATCGCATCCGCCATGGCGAAGGTGATCGCGTTCAGCTTCTCCGGTCGGTCGAGCGTGATCGTCGCAACGGTTTGTTCGACGCAGCAGCGCACGTGTGGGTTCTGCGTAGACGTGGACATCGTGGATATTCTATAACACGCGCCCTGTCCCTGGTCGTGAACCCTGGCTGCGGTGGCCGGCGTTCACCGAAGGTGAGCGGCTGGGCACGTAAGGCGCTGATCGTTAGGGGAGCGATGAAGTTTTCGTACGGCTATCCGATCAACTGCGTGGACATTCCGGAGGCGCTACTCGACCAACACGCGATCACCACGATCTCTCGCGCCGCGGAGGACGCCGGGTTTCACGGGATCAGCTTTACGGACCACCCGGCCCCCTCGCAAGCGTGGCGTGAGGATGGTGGTCACGACGCGCTTGACCCGTTCGTTGCGCTTGCGTTCGCTGCGGCGGTAACGACCCGACTCCGGCTGATCCCCTACCTGGTTGTTGTCCCGTATCGGAATCCGTTCGTAATCGCAAAGGCATCGGCGACCCTCGATCGCTTCTCCTCCGGCCGGTTCACGCTTGCTGTCGGAACCGGCTACATGCGGGCTGAATTCGAAGCCCAAGGAGTCGCGTTCGACAAGCGGAACGACGTCTTCGACCGGTCGATGGACCTGATCCGTCGCGCGTGGGCGGGTGAGCCTGTGGTCCACGAGGGTGGCGGTCTACGTGCAGATGCGATCGTCAGTCGGCCGACCCCGATGCAACGGCCCTATCCGCCTATCTGGATCGGGGGGAACAGTGCCCAGAGCCGCGCCCGCGTCGCGGCCTACGGCGCGGGTTGGATGCCGATACCGACCGCGGGCCGTCAGGTGGCCCGCCGCAAGACCGCGGCGTTGCAGGGCACCGACCAGTTGCGCGGTCTTGTCGACGACCTCCGCGAGCGATTCGAGACGAATTGCCGCGTGCCGGTGTTCGACGTCAGCCATCCGTTCTCGATCGATCCGAAAGCCGACGCCGCTGCGGTTGTCGACGAGATCGGCGCATTGGCGGACGCCGGCGTGACGTGGCTCAACACGTCATCGAGTGCCTCGGATGTTCCCGCTGCCCTCGATGCGCTGGCCTGGTTCGGGGTGCACGTCATCGCACCTCTCTCGGACGATGCCCCGCGGTCCGGTCAATGAGCCGCCGCCATTATGGCGCAGGCGCGAACGTTCCCCGAAGCCGCAGGTCGCCGATGATGAGCGCGGCGCGAGTGCGGGCGATGCCCACGTAGGTCTCCTCGATGCGCCGTCCTGTCGACACGGCTTTGTACATCGCAGCGATCGACTTCTGTTGCTGCTCGACTGCGCCTGGGATGTGGACTGCGATGTCGACCGGCAGGATGCGGCTGAGGCCGCGTAGAACCGATCGGAGTCGTTGCGACCCGCTGGCCCGGTTCACGACTCGCTGGAACTCGATCGCGAGATCGTTCGCCTCAACCGGGTCGCTTGTCGCGGCCAGTGCGTTGCGCGCGGTACGCAGCGACGCCAGCAGCGGCTTGTCCGTGCGAGTCGCGGTCCGCTCGGCAGCCAGCGCCTGAACGCGACCCACGACCTCGAAATGGTCGCGGATGACCTCCTCGTCGAACGCGCCGACGAACGCTCCGACGTTGGGGCGCGAGATCACGAGTCCGTCGCGCTCCATCTGGATCAGCGCCTCGCGCACCGGTATGCGGCTCACGGCGAGTCTCTCCGAGATCGCTTGCTGGGCGATCTTGTCGCCCGGCCGGAGCAACCCGTCGACGATCATCCAGCGCACGGCTTCAGCGACTTGTTCGGCTGCTGAGGATCGGGCGGCGAGCAGTAGATCCGCGTGTCGGATTGGCCGCGACTGGGTAGCGGCGGGGCGGGGCGTCATAGCGAGCAAGCGTAGAGAGTTGGAGTCCAGGGGAGGCACTCGGCTGTCTGACGAACACCGTGTCGATGCAGCACGGACGTCGCGATCGATTCTTGCATCGCACCTGAGAGAGCGACTGAACCGGCCGGAACGGAGTGAGGAGCCTTGACCCAGATGAGATAATGGATATAATCTGCTGCATTCGATCATGGGGAGGTGGACGAATGACGCGTCCTGTACGTCATCGGGTGTTGGCGGTACTCGCGTCGCTCGCCCTGCTCGCCGCGGCTTGCGGCGACGACAGCTCGGAGGGCAGCCCCGGCACGACGGCCGCAGCGTCGTCGGGCTCGGCGACGGTTGCCACGACCACCACACTTGCGCCGCAGAGCGGCGGCACACTGGTATTCAGCGAGTATGCGCAGGCCGTAGGGCTAGACCCAATACCGTTAGTTTAGGGTTACGTGGGTGTAGTTTGGGAGGATGCCCCGTTCTGGTTGGAAGAAGCCCGTGTCGGATCGCCGGTTGGCGGATCTGGT
>JANMVY010000388.1:0-2274 GCA_031393535.1 Actinomycetes bacterium
CCGTGACCACGCTCTCGTCGGGCGAGTGGCCGCGCTCGACGTGCAACGGTCGCAGGGTCGGGTAGTCCTCTTCGTTCTCGACGATGTGATATCCGGCGTACTTCGCAGGTTGGCCCACCGACGCCCGATCGAGGATCGGTCGCCCACCGGGGCCGACGAGCGCTTCGTTCCCGGCACCGGGCACCGAGCCGAACGCATTGATCTGGGCGAGCCGTACGGCGCGCCCGATGGTGGAATTCGCACGGTTGCCGGGGCCGAGGACGTTGCCTCGCGAGTTCATGCCCAGGGCGAGGCGAACCGGGCCGTTCACGACGAAGCCCACCGCGGAACCACCGGTGGTCGCGTTCGCGGCGTGCAAGCCGAACGAATCGGTGGCCATGGCCTCGACGATCGCCAACACCACGGGCAGGTACTCCGGGCGGCACCCGGCCATCACCGCGTTGACTGCGATGTGCTCGACGGTGACGTCGCGCTGGCGTTCGACATAGTGGCACACGAACTCGTCGGCCTCGCGGCCCGAAGCGGCCACGGCCGCCGCGACCTTCGCCGGGGTGGGTGGCACAACAGGCAAGCCATCGGTCCAGCCCTGCTCGTAGCAGTACTCGATGAGATCGAGGTCGTCGGCGACTTCGAGCACACGAGCGGTGTCCACGCCACGACCGTACTCGGCCGGCGATCCCGGCGTCGTCCGACCTTCGATGTCCTGGGGTCGCAAGGCGCGAACGTCGACGCTTCTCGTCGTCCGATAGGTTCGGCGCTCGTGATGTCTCGACGCGTGTTCCTCGCGGGTGCCGGGTCAGTAGCCGTGCTCGCCGCGTGTGGTGGGAGCGACACGCAGTCGGGCTCGGCATCGGGCACCGCGTCCTCGGCCCCGAAATCAGCCGGTGGCCGTGTGCTCGGCGCGGGTTTCGCCGACGGGTTCTCCGCGCCGTCGGTGCTGGTGGCCGGGCTGGCACAGCGACTCCCACTCGTCGTGTTCGATGCCGACGGGTCGCCGGTGCGCGAGGGCGGGCCCGAAAGCTTCGAGGTCGCGGTGCTACGCAACAACGCGATCATCGCCACGACCACCGTCACCCGTCACCTGAGCGGTATCCCCACGCCGTACTACCCGCTCACGTTCACGCCCACCGAGGCCGGCGACTACGAAGCGCGCGCCACGTTCTCGTCACGGGCGATGCCGTTCAAGGTGGCAACCCGCGACACGGTGAAGCTCGTGCAGGTCGGCGACTCGTTGCGCCCCGTGGCCACGCCCACTTTCACCGACGCCCGGGGCGTCGACCCGATATGCACCCGGTCGCCGAAGGCGTGCCCGTTTCACACCGCCACCCTCACCGACGCGATCGCGGCGCGCAAACCGATCGTTTTCGTCGTGTCGACCCCCGGGTTCTGCCAGACCGCGATATGCGGGCCGGTGCTCGAGTTGCTCATCGACCTCGCGCCGAGCCTTCCCCGTTTCCAATTCGTCCACGCCGAGGTGTACGTCGAGCCGAACAAGAAGATCAGCGGCGCGCCGAAGACGACCGACGCGGTGAGCACCTACGGGTTGCAATACGAGCCCAGCCTCTTCGTGGCCGACGCGGACGGCATCGTGCGCGCCCGACTCGATTTCAGCTGGGATCGCGCAGAACTCGACACGGCCCTCGCACAGGTTCGCTGAGCGAACGCCGCGAACGTTTCAGCTGAACGACTGACCGCACCCGCAGGTGCGCTGGGCGTTGGGGTTGTCGATCGCGAAGCCGGCGCCCTGCAACCCGTCCTTGTAGTCGAGGGTCGCCCCCGACAGCAGCTGCGCGCTCGACGGATCGACCACGACCTTGACCGGACCGAACACGGCCTGGACGTCCTCGGCGTCGATGTCCGTATCGAAGAACATCTCATAGCTGTAACCCGAGCAGCCGCCGGGGCGGACCGCGACGCGCAGCGCCAGCGCTTCGTCGCCTTCGGCTTTGATGAGCTCGCTCACCTTGTGCGCTGCGTTCTCAGTCAGCGTGATCATGAGCAACCTCCACGTTAGATCGGTCCCGAGAACAGGAGTGTACAGAGCAGAACGTCGCGGGTCGCCGGCTCATTCCGGATCATCGGGCGGCCGCGACGGTTTCGACGTCGACCTGGCACGGGTGGCTCCGGTGCACGAGCGTACGGAATTCGCGCACTCGGGCCCCGCCGCGCGCAGTGACGAACCCCTCGACCATGCCCTGGTGCAAGCCACACACGACCGCCGGGTTCGCCTCGGCCAGGTCGCGAAACGGGCAATGCATGAACCCGATGGTCGCA
>JANMVY010000419.1:0-2905 GCA_031393535.1 Actinomycetes bacterium
GACGGCCGTTCCTTCACCACGCGTCAGGTCGTCGCGTATCAAGCCGGCGGCGCGATCCTCAACTTGATCGCGAGTTTCCAGGCCGACGAGGCAGGCGAAGACGCGCAGGCGATTCGTCCACCCGAGCACGTGGGCACGCCCGACGACTTCACCAACGTCGAGACGCAGTTGTTCTTCGAACACCGCATCGTGCGCACGCGGAAGGACCCGCTCCCCGAGCAGTTCAGTTGGATGCGCGTCGGCGAGGACCTCGGCACCGATCCCATGGTGCATGCGTGTGCGCTCGCCTACATGTCCGACGAGGACCTGCTTGGCGTGGCCGCCCTCCCGCACAGCCACGGCGGCGATTGGGACACGCTCATGTGCGCGAGCCTCGACCACGCGGTCTGGTTCCATCGGCCGGTGCTCGCCACCGACTGGTTGCTGTTCTCGCTCTCGGGCCACGGGGTTGCGAACGCACGCGGCATGGCCGTCGCGCGAGTGTTCACCGAGGCCGGCATCCACGTCGCGACCATCGCCCAAGAAGGTCTCGTCCGCGTCAGACGGTGATCGTCGTCACCACGCCGGGGTCGTCGGCGTGGAAGGCGGCGCGGAGTGTGATCGTTCCCGGTTCGCGGACCATCGAGCCGCCGACGCGTACGTCCACCATGCGCAGATCGATCGGCACATCAACCGACGTGCTCGAACCCGCTGCCATCTCCACCCGGGTGAATCCCACGAGCCTCGATCGCGGCCGCTCGTAGGCCGAGCGCTCGTAGCTCGCGTAGATCTGCACCACCGTTGCTCCATCGCGTGAACCGACATTCGCGATCTGCACTTGTACCCCGTCCTCCTTCGACAGCACGGTGCACGCGTCGAGCGCGAAGGTCGTCGTGCTGAGCCCGAACCCGAAGGGGAACGCGGCCGGAACTCCGTTGCGGTGGAGATGCCACTGGCCGTGGAAGAGGCCGTAGGTCTCGGCGCCCGCATCGGGATCGAAGGGCACGAGATCCGCGTCATTCGCGGGGATAGCGAACGGCAAGTGACCGCTCGGCGCGACCGCGCCGACCAGGACATCGGCGAGCGCGTGCCCGCCCTCCATTCCCGGGTACCAGAGCAACAGGGTTGCCGCGGGTTCCTCCACCCATGGCATCACCACGGCCGACCCACTCATCACGACCGCCACGGTGTTCGGATTCACCGCGACCACCGCGCGGATGAGTTCCTCGTCGCTCGCGTGCAGCCGGAGCGAGCGCCGATCACCACCGGTCGCCATCACGGCTTCGGCGCGCGTCAACGGCAACGCGGGCGGCGACTCGGGCAACTGGGGCACCGGCGCGTCACGGCCGAGCATCGGGTCGTCCATCGGTGGGAAGAGACTGAACAGGACGGCCGACGTGCTCGAATCAACGAACTCGCCCTCGTCGGCCTTCGTATATCCGACCACAACGACCGCAAGGTCGGCACCGGCCGCGATCGACGCGTCAGTGTCGTGATGTATGACCGCGGCGCCTGGAAGCGCGGCCCGGATGCCATCGAGTGGGGTCACCACCGAGGGCGGATGTACCGCCGAGGAACCACCGTCACCCAGGTTGGGGACCGCGGCAAGCGTGCCCACCACGGCGACCCGGCGCGTGCTCGCGGCGTCGATCGGCAGAAACTCACGACGGTTGGTGAGCAGCACGATCGACTCCTGCGCGGCCCGCCGCGCGAGCGCGCGGTGCTCCGGCGCGGCCATCACCGCCACTGGTGGTGCCGGCGCGGCGAGGAGATCGGCGAACCGAAGCAGGGTGGCGACCACCCGCGTCGCGGGAACCTCGAGTTCGGCACGCGCAATTTCACCGGCGGCGAGCGCACCTCGCAACGCACGCGCCCGTTGTTGTGCGAAGGGCATCTCCACGTCGAGACCGGCGCGAACGCTCATTACCGAATCGCGCAGCCCAAAGATGAAGTCGGTGATCACGAACCCGTCGAAGCCCCACTCGTCGCGCAACACATCGGTCAGCAACGCCGGTGATTGCCCGCACCACTCGCCGTTGAGCGAGTTGTACGAACTCATCACACTGGCAACGCCTTCCTCCACCACCCGCCGAAAGTGCGGGAGGTACACCTCGTGGAGCGCGCGCTCATCGGCGGTGATGTCGACGCGAAAGCGTGCGTTCTCCATCGAGTTGCACGCGAAGTGCTTCACACACGCGAGCACATGCCGCTGGACACCGCGGGTGAGCGCGGCACCGAACTCGCCCAGTTGGAAGGGGTCCTCGCCGTAGGTCTCCTGGGCCCGACCCCACGCGGGGTGGCGCAACAGGTTCACGCACACGCCGCCGAAATACGTGGCCCCCGCGGCCCGCGCTTCGAGGCCGATCAGATCACCCACCGCCTCTTCGAGTTCGACATCGAAAGTCGCGGCGCGGGCCATCGCAACCGGGAAGCAGGTTGCATTGCCGACGACCACGCCCCTCGGACCGTCAGTGAACGCGAATCCGGGTATACCAAGGCGGGCATTTCGGGCCGCGGGCCATGCGTGGGTGTAATACCCACCACCAGTCATATCGGTGATGCCCGGCCAAAACGGCACGTCACCGTCGAGGAGGTCGATCACTTCGTCGTCGGTCAGCGACTCCACCAACGACTGCGCCGCTTCCATCGCGTCGCCACCGAAACGCACCCTCTCGGCCGCGTCATCGAACTCACTCATCGCTGCGACAGTACGCGACGACGCATTCCGGTGGGCGAGGGGGGACTTGAACCCCCACATCCTTTCGGACACAGGCACCTGAAGCCTGCGCGTCTGCCAATTCCGCCACTCGCCCGAGTGGAGCGCCGAGGTTAGCAAGCGGCCAGTCGGAGTCTTCCGCCGCATCACGCGGTCAGGCCCACCGGCGCGCGATCGCCCCGTTTTCGCGAGGTGTGGGCCGTACACTCG
>JANMVY010000433.1:0-2420 GCA_031393535.1 Actinomycetes bacterium
TCGGTGAGCTGATGGCGCCCTTCACCGCGGTCGCCGCGACGCGACCCGAGGTCGCATGGTTCCCAGTCGCGCGCCGGGCCGAGGAACTGTCAACCGTGATGATCGACAACCGCATGGTCGCCGAGCCGTATCCGAAACGCATGAACTCGTTTCCCACGGTCGATCTTGCGGCGGCGGTGTTCGTGACCACCGACGCGATCGCCGACGAGCTCGGTGTCCCCGCCGACGCACGCGTGTATCCGTGGAGCTCCGGGCACTGTGCCGATGTGGCGCCGCCGTCGGGTCGCCCCAGCATGCATCGCTCGCGTGCGTTGCACTCGACGATCGAGGCGACGTTGCGCGGCGCCCGCCTCGGCACGAGTGATCTGACCGCGTTCGATCTGTACTCGTGCTTTCCGGCCGCGGTGCAAATGTCGATGGACGCGCTGGGCCTTCGTGCCGGCGACCCGCGTGGTTTCACGCTCACCGGTGGACTGCCGTATTTCGGTGGCCCGGGCGCGAACTACGTGACCCACGCGATCGTGGCCGCGGTCGAACGTTGCCGCGGCGTGGCATACGAACGGGCGCTCGTGGTCGGCCTCGGCGGTGCGGCGAGCGACTTCGCGGCCACCGTGTTCGCCGGGACACCACCCGGCCGCCCGTGGTCGATCGACCGGTGCGAGTCGCTGGCTGCGGTGCTCGAAGCCGAGCGGGTACCGGCGGACAACACTCGCGAAGGGCGGGCGGTGGTAGAGGCCTTGACCGTGGTGCACGAACGCGAAGCCGGTCCTACGCGTGTTGCGCTCATCGCGCGGTACGCCGACGGGGTGCGGGTCGGGGCGAGCGTGGCCGACCCGTCGGTGGCCCGCGGGCTCGCGGGCACGTCGCTCGTGGGTCGCGCGGTGCACATCACCCTTCGCGACGGGCAGCCCGAGTTCGACGCCGTGTGACCGATAACTGACGCGCGAACGCCGAACGCGGTCGATTCGGTGTCACCATAGGTCGTTTGGGCCCCTTGATGGGTCGAACGGCCGTTTCGCGACTATTCCGACCGAATCCGTGGACTCGGGATGATCGTTGGCCCAAGCTCGTCACGCAGAGCCACCGACTGACCGTCAGTGGTTCCCGATCCCTTACTAGACTTCGTATGGGCAAAAAGGATCTTTCATGAGGCTACGGCGGGTTTCAGCTGATGAACAGGTCATCGACCTGCCGCGGGCGCGGCTCGTTCCCGACCCGCGGCATTCGCCCCTCGATGTGACCCGGCTCGCCGAGGTGTTCGCGACCTCCGTCCCCGACCATCAGGCCCGGGTCGAAGCGGTCATGATGGACTTCCATCGCACCGGCGGAGCGCTCGGTCGCATGCTCATCGACGACGGTGGGGTCGATGCGCGCACCCTGGCATACACCATGGCCCGCCAGCTCCAGATGCCACTTGCCGATCTGCGTGTCGATCGGCCCGACCCGGCGGCCACCGCGTGGGTACAACCACTCGACGCCCACCGGTACGCGGTGCTTCCGCTGCGCTACGACGGTTCGGTCCTCACGGTCGCGGTCATCGATCCGCTCGACTTCGACATGGTCTACTTCCTCGAGTCCCTACCGGTAGTGCAGGTGAACCTGCAGGTTGCGCCGGCGGCCGAGGTGCGCAGTGCGATCAACCAGACATACCCCGCGCTCGCCGAAGTCGGTCAGCATCTGCGCGAGTTCGCCAAGGCCGAGGTTGCGTCCGGGCCTGCGGTCGAGGTCATCACGCACGACTTCGGCACCGATGAGGCGCCGGTCATCCAGGTCGTCAACAAGATCGTCACGCAGGCCCTGCGCGATCGCGCGTCCGACGTGCACATCGAGCCCACCGACGGCCGGGTGCGCGTGCGGTACCGCGTCGACGGCGCCCTGAAGGAAGTGCTCTCGTTGCCCGTGGCCATGGGGCCGGCGCTCGCGAGCCGCATCAAGATCATGGCCGACCTCAACATCGTCGAGCGCCGGCGGCCCCAGGACGGCCAGTTCCAGATGCAGATCGACGGGCACGACCTCGACGTGCGGGTGTCGACCACGTCGACCATCTGGGGCGAGAAGACCGTGCTGCGCCTGCTCGACAAACGCCGGTCGCTCTACCGCCTGGCCGACCTTGGCATGCCGCCCGAAACGCACGAGCTGTACAGCCGCATCGTGGCGTCGCCGTTCGGCATGGTGGTGGTCAGCGGCCCTACGGGCAGCGGCAAGACCACCACGTTGTACGCGACCCTCACCGAGATCAACCGCCCCGACATGAACGTGACGACCATCGAGGACCCGGTCGAGTACGTGTTCCCGTCGATCAACCAGATCCAGATCAGCGAGAAGGCCGGGCTGAGCTTCGCCACCGGCTTGAAGTCGATCCTGCGCCAGGACCCCGACGTGATCCTGGTGGGCGAGGTGCGCGACGTCGAAACCGCCCG
>JANMVY010000460.1:0-1912 GCA_031393535.1 Actinomycetes bacterium
TGTCGACGGTGAACCACGACGAGGGCAGGCTGTACGCGAGGAGGAAGAGCGTGGTGATGGCGAGCAGGCGTTCGCCGGGGCCGGGTGCCCGCACCCGGGCGGGGATGCTCATCAGTCGAGGCGCTTTCGCGCCTCGCGCTCGTAGGCGTACGCGTGGCGGCGCAGAATCGAATGACCGGGCTGTGACCGAGTGCGGTTGAGCACCGAACCGAGCACCCGGCCGCCGGCACGAGTGAGCTCGGCGCCGAGCACTTGGAGCACCTCGAGGTCGCTGCGCCGGCCATCGACCACGATGAGCGCACCACCGACGGTGGATGCGATGGTGGCGGCGTCGGCGGTGGCGAGCACAGGCGGCGTGTCGAGGATGACGAGGTCGTAGTCGGCTTCGAGATCTTGGATGAGCGCGCTGAGGCGGGGTGACGCAAGCAGCTCACCGGGGCCGTTGAGCTGGTTGCCGGCCACGATCACCGAGAGGTTCGGGATGGACGGCAGCTCCTGCACGACGGCCTCGGTCTCCTCGGCCAACCAGTCGGACAGTCCCTTGTCGTTGGGCACCGACAGCAGACGCTCGATCGATGGGCGACGAAGGTCGGCTGAGACGAGCACCGTGCGCTTGCCGGCTTGTGCGTTGGCGATCGCAAGATTCGCCGCGGTGATGCTCTTGCCTTCGCTCGGGTGGGCACTCGTGACGATGATGCTGTTGCGTCCGGAATTCGCCACCTGAATCTGTAGTGACGTGCGCAGACGCCGGTAGGACTCGCGGGCGCGCTGCAACCGGAGGGAGCGCCCATGGGTCACCATGACAAGCGAGTTGACCCCGCTCGAACGGGCCCAACCGAAGGCGGGCACGTTGGCAAGCACCGGAGCACCGAGGGCTTCCTCGACGTCGCCGGCGTTGGTCGCCGAGCTGTCGAGGCGGGCGAGGGTGAACGCCAGAACCACGCCCGCGATGAGGCCGAGCAGGACGCCGCCGAGCTTGATGACGTTGGCGCTCACCCCGAGGGGGCTCGCCGGGAGCGAGGCTTCACGGGTGACCTCTGCCGCCTTGGCCCGGTTGTCGCGGCCACGGGTGGCATCGGAGACGGCCGACTGGAGGCCGCCGGCGCGATTGACAAGCGACGACTTCTGCACCTCGAGTGTCGTGATCTCGTTGTTGAGCGTGTTGAGGCGACTCTGCTGTTCGGGGCCCTGCGTGGCGAGCCGCTGGAGGTCGTTGCGCTCGCTGTTCTTTGCCGTGAGCAGGATGCCGATCGACGTCTGCTCGACGGTGTTGGCGGTGAGTTCGGCTTGGAGCTTGGTGATCTCGGAGTCGTAGAACGCCTTTGCGGCGGCTTCGCGCTGGGCGCTGTACTCGGTCGCGAAGGCGTTGGCGAGAGTGCGGGCCTGCGCGGGGCTCGGGTCGGTGTAGGTGAGGTCGAGCACCCTGCGCTGATTGAGGTACGTGACCCCGAGGTTGGCGAGCAGGCTGTTCGGGTCGGTGTCCTTTGCAACCTTGTTCGCGACTGCGGCCGCGACCGCGGTGGAATTGAGCTTGTCGGCTTCGGTGCCCGGGTCGGGCTGTGCCGGCGTCGCGATGGAGCCGCCCACAGGGGTGGGGCCGAGCGAGACCTTCGCCGCGGCTTGGTACATCGGCGTGCGTGATGATGCGAACAGGTTTGCGGCGAAGAACCCGACCGCGATCGCGACGACGACGATCCACCACCGGCTGCGCAACGCGCGCAGGTATTCCTCGAGACCGGGCGCCTCGTTCTGGGAGCTTTCGTACATCACGATCGGTTCATCCTCGAGGACGGGTGGGGGAGTCGGGGTGTCGGTGGGCGTCAGTCCTGTTTGGTCTTGCCACTTGCCTTCTGCTGCTTCTTCCACGCCCGCACGCTCGCGAGTGCCTCGGCGCTGTCGATGTCGGCGACGG
>JANMVY010000468.1:0-4171 GCA_031393535.1 Actinomycetes bacterium
GAGCACACGGTCAAGGAGCCACGGCAGCGCGGCGCGTGCTTCGCTGACTGACATCGTCGACATGGCGCCAGTGTACATAGATGTACGGTCGTGTACAAGACTGATCGCGCCCGCCCCCACAGCGCAGATGTCAGCGAGGCATTTGGTAGTCCCGTTGGCCTGGAAGCCGGGACCGATGAGGTTATGTTTCGTCGGTTCCAGCCTCACGCGGAGTAGTCGAGGACGGGTTCGGGCAGGGTCATGCCTGCGGCGAGGTCGATGCCGTGAACGGCGAGCACGTGGCGGCGGAACCATACGTCGAACGGCTGCTGAGAGGTGGCCACGCCGAAGAGTGACGCGGCGAGATCGTTCGACTCGAGCAGGACGATGGCGATGTCGCCGGCCGGCGTCTGCTGGATCCAGGTTGCTTCACGCGTGATCCCGTGACGGGCCCTCGAGACGCGGTGCTCCGGGCTCGGCGCGCGCGCTCCCCTACGCCGCACTGCATCGTGAGCTCACCGATCGCCTGCGGCTGGTCACGGCCATCGACGCGGCGTGCTGGCACGGGCTCGACCCCGACAATCTGCTGCTGACGACGGCGAACCCGGAGGAGTTGCTCGCAAACGGCTTCCTCACACCCGAGACCGAGATGGTGGCGGCCGGAGCGGTACTGACGAGTGAGTATCAGCGCGACGACGTCAACACGTTTGCCTCGCTGGCCAAACGACGAGCACCTGTGGCGATCCTGAGCGAGACGACGCGCGGTCGCCCCGAGCGCAGCGCTCGCTACACCGAATTCCTCGCGCCGTTCGGTCTGCCCTACGAGCTGCGCGCTGCGCTCGTGACCCGCGGCCGCGCCTGGGGCTGTGTCGTGTTCCATCGCACCGAGGCGAGCGGTGACTTCACGTCCGACGATGCGGCGATGATCGCCAAGCTGTCACGCCCAATCGCAGAGGCGCTGCGTAACACGTTGCGCTTCGACGCGGCGCGCCGCTCGGGGCCGCAAGCGCCCGGCATGGTGCTGCTCGACGCCGGCGGCGGCATCGACATGATGACGCCTGGCACCGACGAACTGCTCGACCTCTTGCGCTTCGCCGATCCGGTGAACCGCAGCCTGCCCGCGCCGATACTCGTCATCGCTGCTCAGACGCGCGCCGCCGGCCGGGAAGGCCGGTAGCCCGCACCGCTGCACGTGCCGACGGCGCTCGGATGGATCTCGCTGCACGGCTCGCTGCCCGATGGCCCGACAGGTCGCGTCGCCGTCGTCGTTCAGGCCACCCCCGAGGCGCACGCTGCACCGCTCCGACTCGAAGCGTTCGGGCTCAGCGCCCGCGAGCGCGAGGTCGCGTCGCTCGTCGCCCAGGGGATCGACACCGCCGCGATCGCCGAGCGTCTCTACATCTCGCCGTGGACGGTGCAGGACCACTGCAAGGCCATCTTCAACAAGACCGGAACTCGCACCCGGCGCGAACTGCGCGCGCAGATCTTCTTCCACGACCACCTGCCAGCGATCGCGGTGCAGGCACCGCTCGACGCGAGCGGCCACCTCGAGGACGTGGGCGGGCCGACATGATGCGATGCGGTTCGCGTTGATCGCGCCGTTTGGTACCTGCGCCTGACATGGGCCAGCGTGAGCTTCTGGGGGGGTTCGCCCAACCTGCGGTGGTTGTCACCGCGCAGCGGATCCTCGGCGGGGTGCCGTCGGTGATCCAAGTCGTGCCGCTCACCTCGACGGTGCGGTCGTTCCGCTCGGAGGTACCGATCGAACCAGACCTCGCGAATGGTCTGGTCGTTCGATCTGCGGCGCAGTGTCAGCACGTCCGCGCGGTGTCCACCGGGCGCGTCAGCACCGCGCTAGGCAACGTGGGACCGATCGTCTTGCATCAAGTCCGCGAGGCGTTGGCGTTGATCTTCGATCTTCCCGCATAGGGGCGCGACGGGGCCTGCAAGCCCTGCTCAACGCCTACGCCGCGGCGAGCCAGGCCACCCATGGGTCGCGTGTACTCGGGGTTACGGTCGCCCCTCCGACACGCTAAAACGGTTTAGGCAACGTCAGGTGGCCATTGTGGGTGAGGATTCGTGATGCGCATCGATGACTGTTTTCTGGCCTCGGGGGACCGAGGCAATGGTCACACCGCGATCGATCGTCGCCACGATGGCCTTCCGTGGACGGAAGGCAATCTGGCGGAGATCCTCGTCGACGGTAGTGAGTACTTCGCCCGGTTGTATTCGACGTTATGCTCGACGGCTGCAGGCGACTCGGTTTTCTTGACCGGCCTCGAAGGTGACGCCGACGAGCGACTTGCGGGTCCCGGCACCGAGGCTGCGGTGGTGCTCGGAGATCTGGCGCAACGAGGTGTGCGCATTCGCGGGCTGGTTTGGCGATCGCATGGCAGATCGTATTCGGAGGAGAAAAACCTCATGTTCTCCCGCGCTGTGAACACCGCGGGAGGTGAGATCCTCCTCGACAATCGCATTCGTCGTGGCGGGAGCCATCATCAAAAGATTCTCGTTGTCCGCCGCGAGGCAGAGCCTGACGACGAGGTTGCGTTCGTGGGCGGAATGGATCTCGTGCATGGCCGTCACGACGATGGTCGCCACCTGGGTGATCCACAACGTGCGGAGCTCGACAGCGATGATTACGGGGAACGTCCCGGATGGCATGACGTGCAGGTCGCGTTGCGTGGTCCCGCGGTCGACGATGCCGCGTTCACATTCCGCGAACGTTGGGAAGATCCGGCGCCCCTCGATACCCGCAGTCCCCTGCGCTGGTTGTTACACCGGTTTTCGCGACATCCAACCGAGCGTGCACCGCTTGCAGCAGAGCGCGTCGAACCGTCACGGGTGGGCCCGCACGCGGTGCAGGTGTTGCGCACCTATCCGGCGTGCCGCAAGCCGTACCCGTTCGCGCCCGACGGCGAACGCAGCATCGCCCGCGCATACATCAAGGCCTTCGGGCGCGCCCGAAGCCTGATCTATCTCGAAGACCAGTACCTGTGGTCGTTCCACGCCACTCGAGTGCTTTGCGATGCCTTGCGACGCGAGCCCGAGCTTGTGGTTGTGATCGTTATTCCCCGTCACCCCGACCCCGACGGCCGGCTCTCGGGCGCCGCGAGTGTTCTGGGCCGCGAACGCGTTCAGGACGCGCTCTACGCAGCGGGCGGAGACCGGGTCGCGATCTACGACCTCGAGAACGACGAAGGAACGGCGATCTACGTGCATTCCAAGGCGTGCATCGTGGACGACGTCTGGGTCTCCGTTGGCTCTGACAACCTCAACCGCAGATCATGGACCCACGACTCGGAGATCTCGTGCGCCATCCTCGATGAGACCCGCGACGAGCGCGAACCGCGTGACCCCGCCGGCCTGGGCGACGGTGCCCGCAAATTCGCCCGCGACACGCGCCTTCGCCTGGCAAGCGAGCACACAGGCGGGGCGGCCGAAGTTGACGAGATGATCGACCCCGATGACTGGTTCCGTATTCTGCGCCGCAGCGCCGAGACCCTCGACAATTGGCATCGCGACGGCCAGCACGGTCCCCGCCCGCCCGGCCACCTCAGAGCCCACCTGATCGAACGCGTCAACGCCGCCCAACACGGCCTCATCTACTGGGTGCACACACACATACTCGACCCCGACGGCCGCCCATCGCAGCTCAAGCGCGACGACACATTCTGAACAAGGAGGCGGTGGGCTCAACCGGTCAGGGCAACGGCGCTGCGTGGCTAGCTGCAGGGAAATCGTAGTCGAGCGTCGGGGTACGCTTGGGACCGTGATCGCCCATCGGCTTGAATCCCTTGGCATAGTCTTGCCGGCAGTGTTTCCTCCTGCCGGGAACTATCTCGGGTGCGTGATCGACAACGGCATCGTGCACGTCGGCGGCCATGGCCCGATAGCCGGCGCGGAGGTAATCCGCGGCAAGGTCGGCGGCGATCTCTCGCTCGACGAAGGTCGCCGAGCCGCGAGGATAACGGCCCTGTCCATTCTGGCGACCCTGAACGCCGAGCTCGGAGACCTCGACCGTATCGAGCGAATCGTCAAAGTGTTCGGGATGGTGAACGTTGCGCCCGGCTTCGTTCAGACCCCGGCAGTCATCGACGGCTGCTCAGATCTTCTCGTCGAGGTGTTCGGCGAATCGGGGCGTCACACACGTTCGGCAGTCGGTCTCGCGGAGTTGCCGTTCGGCATCGCG
>JANMVY010000481.1:0-1839 GCA_031393535.1 Actinomycetes bacterium
CGCGATGCCATGCTCGCCGACCGCCGCACGCGGTTCTCCACCGGCGACTACGGCTACATCCCGATGTCGAGTCCCGACTTCGCCACCGAGACCGTCACCTGGCCGTTCCCCGAGGTCACCGAGGTGTTCGCGAACCTCCAGGCCACCGAGGCGCCCAACCACGAGCACCGCAACACGATCGCGTCGGTCGAGAACCTCACCAACTACACGGTGTTCCCCTACCTCGAACGGATATTGAACACGCCGACGCTGATGATCGTCGCGGAGGGCGACGACATCACGCTGTGGGACAACGAGATCGACGCGTTCAACAAGATCCCCACGGCGAAGAAACGGTTGTTCGTGGTCGACCACACCACCCACATGGTGCTCTACTCGAACCGCAGCCAACTCGAGATCGCCGCGGACCAAGGTGCTCGATGGTTCCGCGAGCATCTGGTCGAGCCCTTCGCAAAGTAGGGGTCTGATCAGGCCTTCGGCGGCCTGGCGAGGTCGAGCTTGGGGCGCAGCCACGCCGCGATGCGCTTGATGGCGTCGTCGGCCTCTGGCATGTTGCCGGCGGAAAGTTGGAACACATGCTGCATTTCGGCGAACACGTCGAGACGCACGTCGACCCCGGCCGCCGCGGCATTCGTCGCGAGACGCGTGGAGTCATCGAGCAGGGTCTCTTCGCCGCCGACTTGCACATAGATGGGGGCGATGCCGGCAAGATCCGCGTGCAGCGGAGCCGCCAGAGGATCGCGGGCCGTCTGACCGTTCAAGAAGAGTTCGGCCATCATCATCAACCCGGCCGCCGCGACCATGAGATCGACATCGGCCTTGGTGCGCATCGACGCACCGGTCGCTTCCAAGTCGATCCAGGGCGACATCGGCACACCCGCGGCCGGGTTCGGCAACCCGCGATCGCGAATCGCGACGAGCGTCGCCATGGCGAGCCCTCCCCCGGCAGAGTCACCCGACACCGCGATGTGGCGTGCGTCGATCCCCTGGCCGAGCAGCCATTCGTAGACGGCAACGCTGTCGTTCACCGCCGCGGGGTGCGGATGCTCGGGCGCGAGGCGATAGTCGACCGACAGCGCACGACAACCGGTCGCCTTGGCGAGATGGCCCACCATGTTCTGGTGCGTCCACGCGGTACCGAGGACATACCCACCACCGTGCAGGTATTGGATGACGCGGTCGGTGACCGCACCCTCGGGCACGACCCAGATAGCCGGCACCCCGCCGGCATCAACGGCCTCGAAGCGCACACCTTCGGGAACGGTCGCCATGGCCGCCATCATGGGGTTCGCCGTCTCGCGCATCTGCTCGAGGCTCGGAGGTGTCGCGTCGGCCGAACTCGCGCGCGTCGCTCGCATCGCTGACTTCATCTGCTCGGCTTGCACACTGGCCATAGTCGCCCCACCTCGTTCTGCGTCGACCCACATCCTGACAGGCACACGGCCTGGCGTCGCTGAGCGGAAGTGCCGCCGAACCCAGCGGTCGCGCTCATCGCCGATCTCACCACTGCCGAAGGCCGCGCCGCGATGGTCGACGGCGTCACCCGTGAGAGCGGCGGCAAGCTCGACGGCCTCCTCGCCGGCGCCGGCATCAGCGGCCGCTACAACGAGTCGGGCGAGCCCGCGGAGATCGCGGGTTTGATCGGCTATCTCTTGTCGGACGAGGCCCGTTACGTCGTGCCTACTGCGACGGTCAGCTCCTACACTCCGCGGATGGCTGAGCTGGTGGGCATGGTCGCCATGTCGCACGCACCCTTTTGGGACAGCCGTGCGTTCGATCCGGCCACGGGTCCGTTCATGGCCGCGGCCGCCCGCGCCCGCGCATTGGTGCAGCATGCGG
>JANMVY010000489.1:0-16129 GCA_031393535.1 Actinomycetes bacterium
AACACGAATCGCCGTCACCGACAATGACAACCACAACACAACCGTTCTCGTGCGCACGGTCCGTGTCGCCGCCATCCTCAACGAACGTGACGCCCAACACCCGACACTGGTATTTCTATTTCACTGCCTCGCCCGCGCCCGGGCGATGGTGGGACGACATCGTCTTCACATGAGGCTTAGCCTCAATACACCGATGGTCGGGGTCGTGCGCTACATCCACTCGAACCGATGCCTCGACCTATCCGGCAAACGCATCACCGTGGCCGAGGACCAGACCCACCAGTACATCACCGCCATCATCAAGGTCCGGACGAAAAAGTCACAGTGATCACCATCGACGGCTGGAGTGCCCCCCGGAACGCCACATGCACCGCCTTTCGAGCCGACAGACGCAACGGCGGTGAGTAGACCGTCCACGGCACCGACCCCGGTGGACCCCCACAAGTGCCCCAACTACCTGGCGCAAGCCCCCGAAAGTGGTCCCATCTACCTGGCGGGCGACACATCGACGCACGAGAACTGGACATCACACACGGACCCCTGCCCGCGGGGCGCCAACTCCACCGATTCGAGGCGGGACCGTTTGCAAAACTTCGGGTGCCTGCCTTACCGGCAGACGCAGGGCTGGCCGCGCCCTTTCTGTAGCTCGGGTGCGTGATCGATCTCGGATATCGATGACCGCCTGCCTTGCGCGCAGCGTAACCCCGAGCCTCCGAACAGTCCCCGTGAACGATGGGTCGGTTGCGGCCCTCCAACTGTTGCGCGAGTGTTGACCCATCAGCCCACGACCTCTCGCCCGAGCCTCGGCGTTCGTCACCAGGCGGCGGGCCCGAACCCCGACCCCATCCGAGGCCGGGACCCCCGTCGGCGGACAATTGCGAGTCGAAGGCCCCGGTGTGGTCGAGGTCAGCGACAACTGCGTCATCGACGGCGACAATGCGATCCGGACTACTGATCCGCGCGCCGTCGTTCGCATTGGCCCCGGATGCCGGCTGGGTGGCCTCTTTCTCGACGTAGCGGGCGAGGTCGTGCTCGGTACGAACGTCGAGATTCGCGGGCCGCTCATCATCGACGGACCCGGGCGGGTGATCATCGGCGACGGATGCCTCATCGACCGAGGCTCGGGAGGAAACGCCATTCACGCCGTCGGCCAGGAGTCGACCGTTTCGATAGGCCGCGACTGCTATCTAAACGGTGTCGACATTTTCGCCACCCACGACGTGACGCTCGGTGATCGCTGCATGGTCGGCGAGTGTTCGTTCGTGACGACGGACTTCCACAGCGCCGATGCCGATCGCTGGACGCCGAGCGCGCGAACTCACGCGGGCCCGATCATCGTGGGCTCGAACGTCTGGATCGCGGCGCGGACAGTGATCACCAAGGGGGTGCGCATCGGTGATCATTCCGTGGTGAGCATCGGAACGATTGTTCGCGAGGACGTGCCCTCCGGAGTGATTGTGTCGAGTCACGAGCAAAGAATCGTGAAATATTTGACGCCCCCGGCATCGGCCGATCTGTTCGAGTCGCCGACGTGGTGGGCCCCGCCGAACAAGACGGCGTAAAGACGCTGGTTCAGTCGTCGCGACCGCCGCGCCCGGCGGCCCAATGGTGGTTGTGGTGGTTGTGGTGGTTGTGGTGGTTGTGGCTCGAGTCGTCATCCGGTTTCTTCTTGCGACCAGAACCTGAAGAAGCCGCCGCTGCCGGGGCCAACGCGGTGGCGTACGCCAAGGCCGAGCTGAGCGAAATCCCACCGACCACGAGCCGACGAACAAAGGCTCGCCGCGGGATCCGGCCTTGTGTGTAGGCCTCGATGAAGTAGTCGTCGGGCACGATGTGACCCTTTCGTTGAGCGAGCGTAGCCCGCCCGCGGGTGTCGTGCGCACCCTGTTCGCCGTGAGGTCAACGTGTAGGTTTCGGCAATGAACCAAGGCACTGCGCGCCGATTCCTCCTGTGCTCTGCCTGGAGTCCGTGGGGGCCGTCTCGAGGCTTCCAGCACCGGCTCGCGATGGTGGCCGAAACCTTGGGCGCGCTCGGCACCGTCGACGTTTGCTTGCTCGACCGCTGGCGGTCGCCCGAGCTCGAGCTCGACTGGCCGGAATGGGTGGGCGACGCCGAGTGGTGCCGGGTCGAACAACCCGAGCGCGGCATGCACGATGGGTGGTTCGGCCGTTCCGCTCCGATCCGCGACCGCGTGCCCCGCGACGCGCGTCGAGCAGCACGCGCTCGGTTCTTTTCGCGCCGCTATGACCTCACATGGTGCTCTGAGCCGAGAGGTTTCGAACCGATCGCCGACTTGGTGTCGGGACCCGTCGTGCTCGACCTCCACAACGTGATCAGCGCGTCGGTGGCATACAAAGGACGACTCCTGCGGCGACGTCCGTGGCTGGCGTCATCGTGGAACGAGGCGATCGACGACCCGGTGTATCGCCCGGGCCTCGAGCGTCGGTGGCGCATCTGGGAACAGGACGCGGCCCGCAGGTGTGACCGCGTCGTCGTTTGCAGCGATCTCGATCGCGGGCGCATGGGGGGCGCGGCGACGGTCATCCCGAATTGCTACCGCCGCCCCGCGCGCCCAGCCGGACTTGCGCGGTAGCATCGTGGTCCGATGCGAATCGGCTTCGTAGGATTCCTCGATTACCAGCCAAACCTCGATGCGGTGCGATGGTTCGCTCGCTCGATCCTGCCCCTTGTCCAGCGCCGTGAGCCCGACGCCGAGCTGCACGTGATCGGTCAGGGTGGCGCGGGCCTCGCCGACCTCGTCCGAAAACGCGGCGTGCACCTTCACGGCTTCGTTCCCGTTCTACAACCGCACCTCGAGAACATGTCCGTGATCGTCGCCCCGATCCGGTTCGGTGGCGGCACCCGGTTCAAGATCCTCGAAGCGTTCGCGCACCACCTGCCGGTGGTGTCGACCTCCATCGGCGCCGAAGGCATTGGCGCCCGCGATGGGGTACACCTCCTATTGCGCGACGATCCCGCATCGTTCGCTCGCGGCGTCCTCGAGGTTCACCGCGATCGTGCGCTACGCGAGCGCCTCGTCGGTGGCGCCAACCAGTTGTACGAGACCTCGTACACCTGGGAGCACGGTGTGGCGGCAGTCGAGCAGGTCGTCGCAGATCTGAGCACGACTGCCGTAAGACCATGAGCGGCCGCAGCTCTCCGCGCATCGTGTGCTTGTTGCCGGCACGCAATGTCGCGCCCGAAATCGGCGCATGGCTCGACTCGGCATCAGCCGTCGCGGACGCTGTCGTCGCCCTCGACGATGGCAGCACTGACGACACGGGAGCAGTTCTCGCCGCGCACCCGTTCGTGGCGAGGGTTCTCTCGAACCCGCGACGTGTCGACCACCTCGGTTGGCACGATGGCCGAAACCGCAACCGGCTGCTTGCCGCGGCGGCATCGCTCGCACCCGACTGGATCCTTTCGCTCGATGCAGACGAGCGGATCGACGCCGATGATGGCGAAGCGCTCCGCCGATTCGTAGCCGACGATGCGCTCCCCGGTTGTGCGTATGGGTTCCAGGTATATCGCATGCAAGCGGACGACACCTACGACCCGCGCTACGAGTGGGTGTACAGACTCTTCGCGTATCGCAAGGGGCAGCAGTTCTCGAACCGGCGCATCGATCTGGTGCCCGTGCCCAAGACGATCGGACCGGAGCGGTGGGTGCGAACCACTCTGCGCATCAAACACTACGGCGAGGTCGGCGAGGTCGGGCGCGCGCAGCGAGTGGAGAAGTACCGCGAGACCGATCCTGAGGGAGTGTTCCGCGACTACTACGAACACCTTCACGAGCCGTCCCGCGGTCCATACCCGCGGTGGCGGCCACGCGAGTCAACAACGCCTGTTCTCCTCGCTTCAGCGAGGCCTCCGAGTGGCACCGAACGACCATATGTTGTCTGTCTACTTCCCGCGCGCGACTGCGCCGCGTTGCTGCCACGATGGTTCGAGTCGATCGCCCACGTCGCGGACGCGGTCATCGCGCTCGACGATGGCAGCGTCGACGACACGGGGCGTATCTTGCGCGCGCACCCGCTCGTCGTCCAGGTCCTGACGAACGCGCCCCGCGACGGATTCGGCGGCTGGAACGATGGCGAGAACCGCAATCGGCTGCTCGCCGCGGCGGCCGAACTCTCGCCCCGGTGGATCATCAGCATCGACGCCGACGAACGGATCCCGCTCGAGGACGCGGTCGCGCTCCGACGCTTTCTTCACCACGGCGCGCAACCAGGCCATGCGTACGCTCTCGCGTCTTATCGCATGATCGGCGACGAGAACCACTACGACCGACTCGACTACGACGCCTATCGCCTCTTCGCGTGGGAACCCGGACAGCGGTTCCCCGACGACCACCTCCATGCACCGCCAGTGCCCACGTCGATCACGGAATGGCGTCAGACGACGATACGGATGAAGCACCTCGTGAGCCTGACCGAAACACACCGCCGCGCCCGCCGTACGAAGTTTGCGCAGGCCGACCCGGACTTCGCCTGGGAGCCCGACTACGACTACACGATCGATCCGCCGGGTGCTATCAAGCAATGGGAGCCGCGTCCTCTCGACCGGCCGGTGTTGGTGCATCCCGAGCCGACGGAACCCACACTCGACAACCTTGATCTCGACGGTCCTGCCCTGTCAGTCGTTGTCGTCGTATGTCCGGGCGAGGAGCGGAAAGCGGCGTGGATGTTGCGCGGCCTCGCCGCCGAGAACGACGGCACGGTCGAGCTCCTTGTCGCGACTCGAGACGGCTACGCCGCGGAGGTCATCGAGCGGCTGGTCGACCAGGCCGTGATCGTGCGGATCGAGGCCGAATGGACCGATGCCGGATTGCGGAACGTGTCAATGCAGGCCGCGAGCGGTGACTACGTCGCGTTCGTCTCGCCGGACGACGAGGTGACGTTCGCCGGCTTGATCGAGGTCCTCAGCGCGCACGAGAGTGGCGTCGGTGTCGTCGAGCTCCCGACCGCGCCCTCGACGCGGACCGCCGCGGGTTCGGCCGAATTGCTCCTCGCAGGTGCCGCGCTCGATGTGGTGCCCGCATCTTTCGTCCGCGAGCCAGTGCTGGCCTTCGGCGGATTCGACGACAACTCGATCGGCGGCCTCGACGAGGGGGTGCGCCGCTCGTTGGTCGCGAACGGGTTCACCACCACGACCGTCGGTGCAGTCATACGCTCGCAACCGATGCCTGTGTCGCGAGGCGAGCTGTTGCGCCGACGCTATATCGCTGGGCGCCGCGGCCTCGTCGACGACCCAAGCGCACAATCCCGAGAAGCGTGGCGGCGACTCCATGACGGCGAGCATTCCGTTGTCGGCGAGATGCCCATCGTCGCGGTCATGGTTGTCGCGGGCGTGACCGCGACCTGGCTGGGCAGCCTCCAGCAGAAGGTGGATCTCCGACGCGCTCGCCGAGGTTCACGGTCTTGACAGCCTCGGCTGCGCTCTGGTCATCATGGGGTGACGTCTCTTCGGCCACTCAGTTCCCTGGATGTTCCGAGTCGTCGGAGAGACGTCACCCGGTGCAGTGGCGGGCGCATGCCTCTTGGCTTCGCCCGTGGCTTCGCTCGTGGTCTCGGTTGTGAAGGTCTCGGTGGTGGTGCCCACGCACAATCGCTCGTCGATGCTGGCGCGGACGATCGAGAGTCTCGCTGAGCAAGACTTCGCACCGATCGAGATCGTCGTCGTCGACAACGCGTCCACCGATGACACCGAGTCGATCGTGCGCGACCTCGCCCGCAACGTACGGCGACTCCGACACGTTCTCGAACCGCGGCTCGGTGTCTCCTACGCTCGCAACCGCGGCGCAGCTGAGGCGAACGGCGAACTTGTCGCGTTCATCGACGACGACGCAGTGGCCTCGCGCGGTTGGCTGAAAGCACTGGCCCGCGCGGTACACGATGAGCCGAACGCAGTCGCCGTGGGCGGGCCAATCGCCGTGCGGTGGCCGACGGTGTCACCGTCGTGGGTCAGAGGGCTCGAGGGGTGGTACGGCCACTACGACCTCGGTTCCGAACGCGGTGCGATCGACTACCCGCGGTACCCGTTCGGATCCAATGTTGCATTACACCGCGAAGCGTTCTTGTCGGTCGGCGGCTTCCCTATCGAACTGGGGCCACGGGGATCGAGTCGGTTCTCGAACGAGGAAGACGGGCTGTTCCGGCTTGTGGCAAACCGAGGCTGGACCGTCATCTACGAACCCGCCGCGCTCGTGTATCACTGGGTCCACCGAGACCGGCTGGAACGGAACTATCTCCTCAAACGCGCCTTCTTCCATGGGCAATCCGACGTCGTGGTGGACACATTGGCGGCACCGTGGCGCACTCGCCCCGAACGCGCGGTTCGTGCCCTTCGCTCCGCGGTCGACGCTGCCGCGGCCGGTGTTTCAGTGTCGAAGCCAGCGCCGATGCACTCGCTCGTGCAAGCCAGTGTGAGCCTTGGACGGGCGACCCGAAACGCGGTGCTTGCTGTCAACGGCCGGACTCCATCGCCGAACAATGCAATGACATGCGGCACCCCGGTCGTTGGTCTCACGGTCGCCCAACTCGAGCAATTCGACCGCGACGGGTTTGTTCACCTTCGCGGTGCATTCGACGGAGCCGACGCCATGCAAGATCGCATGTGGACCTTCTTCGAACGCCGCGGCGTCGACCGACGCGACCCTTCGACCTGGCCGGTCGGCGAAGCCCGCCACCTTCAAAAGCTGCTCCGCGACCCGATCTTCATACCCATCGGCGGACACCGCACATCCGCGGCGATCGACGACGTGCTGGGCCACAGTCGGTGGACACGCCCGAATCACTGGGGCGAGTTCCTCGTCACCTTCCCCGAACCGACTCGTCCATGGACGATGCCAACCCGTTGGCATACAGACGCGAACTACCACGACGCGCTCCAGCCGCCTCGCGGCGCGATGGTGTTCAGCTTCATCAACCGGGTTCCGCCGCGACACGGCGGGACCTTGGTCGCGGCCGGTTCGCACCGCCTCGTGGCGCGATTCGCCGCGACGCACCCGGAGTTGGCCGCTGCGCGCAGTGCGGTCATTCGTCGCCAGTTCTACGCCAGTCATCCATGGCTCGCCGCGCTCATCGCCGACAACCACAGCGAGGATCAGGCTGAGGAGTTCCGACGCGAGGCGGACCTCGACGGTCTCCCGGCGCGGATTGCCGAACTCACGGGGGACCCAGGCGACATCGTGATCGCGCACCCATTGCTCGCGCATTGCATCGCACCGAACACCGGAACTCAGCCTCGGTTCATGCGGATCGCCCGTCCGAGCGTCGCGACGCGGTGACTCGCTGCGGACTACCCGTATCAGGACGGGGAGTCGCGCTCGCGTGCCCGCGTGGCGGCGGCCGCCAATCGTTTCGCAGCGGGAGGATGGAACAACCCAGCCCGCCGATGGTAGATGGGTCTATTCGGCTCGCATTATCAATCGTGAGACGATGAATCAGCCGCGTGAAGGCATCGACGCGTGCGGACACTCGTGAGGTTTTGCATGCGCGGATGCGCAAAGGCGCGGCGAACACCCAGCGCGGCGCGGTCCGGTTCATCGACGAGATCGTCGCCCGGGTCCATAGCGCGGGAGCCGCGGGTCAGTTGACGCTCCTGGTCGATTCGGGGTTCTGGTCGAATGACACCATCGCCGAGTTAGGGCGCCTCGATGTGCGCTACACGATGGCGGTTCGATGCGGCACGAAGGCCATCGCGACGGCCATCGCGGCGATTCCCGAGACGGCGCGGATCGGCATTGAATGCACCGACGACGGCGAAGCCCAAATCGCCGAACGCGACCACACCATCGGCAACGAGCGTTGGGCGGTGACGCGTCGGCTGGTTGGGCGCCGCCCGGTCGACGACCTCGGATCGATCAACGCAACGGTGCTGTCCCGGATTCTGCACCGATTCGGCCGGCACACGCATCAAACCCTCTGATGCGCTCCTTCTTGGCCCGATCCTCCGCCTGGGTACGTTCCACGCGGCCAGCCGACCCCGAGGCCGCGGCGGTGTTGGCGGCCCGATGGGCGGCGCTACCCGAACATGTCAAGACCGCGGCGCAGCTGCTCGGGCGACGCTTCGCCGGTTGCGAGGGCACCCACGGTGTGTTCCCGGCGTGTGATTTCGCGTGCAAGCCCTGCTACCACTCGGCGGACGCGAACAAGGTGCCCGTCGACGAGGCGCACACCATTGCCGAGGTCACCCGGCAGATGGCATACCTGCGCGCGCGTCGCGGGCCCGCCCAGTACGCGCAGTTGATCGGCGGCGAGGTCACGCTGTTGTCGCCGGAGGCTCACGCGGCCGCGCTGCGCGTCATGCGGGATCACGGGCGGATGCCCATGAGCATGACCCACGGCGACTTCGACTACGACTACCTCCGCCGCCTCGCAGTGCGGCCCGACGGCGCCCGCCGGTTCCGAAACGTCGCTTTCGCGGCGCACATCGACTCCACGATGCGTGGGAGATCGGGCGCCGCGCACCCCACGTCGGAGGCTGACCTTCGAGCACATCGCGCCGCGTTCTGCGCGATGTTTGCCCGGCTGCGACGCGAGCACCGCGTGCGCGCACACCTCGCCCACAACATGACCGTCACGGCCGACAACCTCGAACAAATACCAGAGCTCATCCGCGTCTCGCACGCGCTGGGCTTCAGGATGTTCTCGTTCCAACCGGCCGCCTACGTCGGCAACGAGCGCCGATGGACCGAGGGGTATCGGGCGATGAGCGACCACGACGTGTGGGAGCAAATCGAACAGGGTGCGGGGACACGACTCCCCTATCGAGCGATCGAGGTCGGCGACATCCGCTGCAACCGAACCGTGTGGGGCCTATACGTCGGTGATCACTACGTTCCATTTCTCGATGACCGCGATCGCGCCGACCTCGCCTTCCGTGATGCGTTCTTCGATGCGCTGCCGGGCAGCCTTTTGTTTGCGCCACGTGCCCAGCAGGTGGCACGAGTCGTTCGCAGCGTCGTGCGTCGACCGCGCGTCGTGCCGCTCGCGCTGTCGTGGATACGACGATTCGTCCACCGCGCCGGCGGTGTTCGAGCGTTTCGCCACGGGGTTCATCCGGTCACCTTCGTGATGCACAACTTCATGGACGCCCGCGACGTCGCCCCCGCGTGGGCGTTGTTACAGGACGGATCGATGAGCGACGAACCTCGTATCCGCGCGACCCAGGAGCGGCTGCAAGCCTGCAGCTATCACATGGCCCACCCCGAGTCGGACGAGCTCGTCCCCGCGTGCGTTCAACACAGCGTGCTCGACCCGCTCGAGAATCGCGACCTCGTGACGCTCCTCGCGCCGCCGACCCGGCGACGCCGGACACCGACGGCGTAGCTCAGCCTGGCGCGTGGCACCCCGGCTCGCACGCCAATCCGCCGAGCACAGTCGGCGCCAGGGCTGCGACGATCGCCGAGGCCGAAGGACGATCGTCCGGGGCCACCGGGCGGAACGCGAACCGCAATCGTCCGTCGGGGCCGACGACGAAGTCACCGCCCAGCTGACGGGTGTCTTCGGTGGGCCGGCGCAGCTTGCGGCCGCTGCGCAGCAACTGTAGGTACTTCTTGATCGTGGCGGGTCGGTAGATCGCACGCAACGAGCCTCGGCTCAGTCCGTAGGCGCGATAGGTGTCACGATGCTCGTCGCGCAGCACCGAGAACGTGATGTCGAGATGAAGTCGGTAGTCGGCGAGCCTGTCGCCGCGACCGAAGGTGATCACGGCGACATCGACATCGTGGTGGCGGCCCTGGCGTTCGAGTTCGTCGCGCACGGCGACGACGTGCTCTTGGCACGGCAGTCACATGAGGTGCCGGTGGAAGATCACGACGACGTTGCGGCCGCGATGCTCGTGCAGGCGCCACAGGTCGCCGTTGTGGTCCGGTAGGACGATGTCCGGGGCGAGATCACCAGCGCTGACGAGCACGGGCAGGCCTTTCGTCGGATCGATGCGCCGCGGCAGCCCGCTGGCCGACCGCATCATTCCCCGTCCTTGCGGTGATCGGCCAATAGCAAGCGCAAGCGCATGCGACCGCGGTGCAGTCGCGACTTCAACGCGGGCTCGGCGATGCCGAGGATTGCGGCGGCTTCGGCACTGCTGTAGCCCTCGATGTCGCGCAATGCGACGGCCGCGCGGTGGTCGGGTGGCAACCTCGCCAACGCGTCGCGCACCGCACGGATTCGAGCGGCGCGCGCCGCGGCGTCGGCGGGCGCGTCGGCACCGTCCGCGACATGCATCGCGTCCGCGACGTCGAGGGTCGTTTGGGGTCGGCCCTTGCGACGGACCCGCGTCAACGCCTCGTTCATCGCGATGCGGTGCACCCACGTCGCCACCGCGGCGTCGCCGCGGAACGCCCCGGCGTTGCGCCACACGGCCACGAAGGTGTCCTGGGTGGCTTCAAGAACGTCCTGCGGGTCGTCGAGGACCCGGCTGACGATCGAGACGACCCGCCGCTCGTGGACGCGGACGAACTCCGCCAGGGCTCGTTGGTCCCCGTTGTGGATCTGTTGCAGGAGCAGTCGGGGCGACGGTGAACCGTTTTCGGCGTTCACCGCATCGAACCGGTCATGACTCCATGGTCCATGGTCACCAACGGTAGCTGCCGGGGCACGAGGCGACGGATGAGTGCCCGCCTCGACGGCGACCTCGACGGACGTTCTCAAGGTCGATTCGACCGGCACGTCGCCGGATGTCGACGGTGTGCGCGGGTGTTCGACGCGCTGCGCGGCACGCTCGGTCTGCTCCGTGAGACCGGCGAGGAACCGCCGTCGGTTACGCGCTCGGTGGTCGACGATGTGCTGGCCCGCATCGACGGGCCCTCGGGCAACGAATCGGATGGTGTGCGATGACGCGCCGGATCTCGGGGAAGATGATCGCGCTGTTCGCGGTGGCGGTGCTGGCCGTCGCGACGATCGCCTTGGCTCGGGCCGGCGGGTCGGACGCTGCACGCGATGCATCGAGCGACAGCTGGTCGACCGTGGCGTCGAAGGCCGATGGGCAGACGGTCAAGCTGTGGATGTGGGGCGGCGAGGACGCGCTGAACCGCTACATCGACGACGAGGTCATGCCGGCCGCCGCGGCGGCCGGCGTGCAGCTCATTCGGGTCCCGGTCGACGACACTGCGTCGGCGTTGGCGCGCATCGCATCCGAGCGCGATGCCGGCCGTACAACGGGCGGGGCCGTTGACCTGCTGTGGGTGAACGGCAAGAACTTCGCCCAGGGCAAGGATGCCGGGCTCTGGTTGCCCGGCTGGGCCGATCGGCTCCCGAACGCCACCTTCCTCGACCCCGACGATGCCACGGTGCACAACGACTTTGGCGTACCGACCGCGGGCCAGGAGGCGCCGTGGAGCCGCGCCGCGTTCGTGCTCGCCTACGACACCGCGAAGCTGAACGATCCCCCGCAGGACTTCGAGGCCCTGGCCTCGTACGTGCGCGCGCATCCGGGTCGGGTGACGTATCCGGCTCCGCCTGACTTCACCGGATCCGCGTTCGTGCGCCAGGCCGTGCAGGCCCTTGGCGACGACCGCGCCTTCGCCTTGTTGGCCGAGATGCGCCCGAACCTGTGGAACCGGGGCGCCACCTTCCCGAAGGACCAAGCGGAGCTGGAACGCTTGTTCGCGAGCGGGCAGGTGGACCTGGCGATGAGCTACAACCCGAGCTTTGTCGAGGCCGCCGTCGGCCGCGGTGGGTTCGCGCCGACGGTGCGGCCGTATGTGTTCTCGACGGGCACGCTGCAAAACGTCAGCTTCCTCGCGATTCCGGCGAACGCATCGAGTCCGGAGGGGGCGCAGGTCGTCGCCGATCTGATGCTGTCACCGAAGCTGCAGGCGGCGAAGCTCGCCCGCGTCGGCATTCCCACGGTGCTCGACCTGAACCGCGTCGGCGACGCGAGCGCTGCCTTCTCGACCAGCACGTCGCCCTACCGCCTCAGACGCTACGGCCCGCCGCTCGAAGAGCTCTCTGCGGCCCGCGTGCCCGAGCTCGACAAACGCTGGCGAGACGAGGTGCTGCGATAGCCACGCTGCGCATTACCCAACTCCGCGTGCGCGCCGAGGATCGCCCGGTGCTCCGTGACGCGTCGCTCGAGGTCGGCGACGGGTTGATGTGCGCGGTCATCGGTCCCTCGGGGGCCGGGAAGACAACCTTGCTACGCGCCGTCGCGGGGCTCATCGCGCACTCGGGCCGAGTGTTCCTCGACGATCACGATGTCTCCGATGTCGCGCCACATCGCCGCCGGGCGGTGATGTTGTTCCAGGAACCCCGGTTGTTCGACTCGATGACAGTGCTCGACAACGTTGCGTACGCGGCGCGGGTACGCCGCCTAGGGCGAGCGGAGCGGCGGGCGGCGGCCCTGGCGTTGCTCCGCGAGGTGGGCCTCGCCGATCGAGCCCACGACCGGCCCGCCGGACTATCGGGAGGGGAACGCCAGCGAGTCGCGCTCGCCCGCGCGTTGACCGCTCGGCCCCAGATCCTCCTGCTCGACGAGCCGCTGAGTGCGCTCGACTCGCCCCGACGCACCGAGCTCCGAGCGGTGATCGACCACGCACGCCTGACGCGCCGGCTCACGACGCTGTACGTCTCACACGACCTCGCCGATGCCGTCGCCGGCGCGGACCGCGTCGCGGTGCTCATCGACGGCACCGTTGCCCAACATGACACCCCGACGGCCGTCCTGGAACGGCCGGCCACCCCGCAGGTCGCGCGGCTCACCGGCAACCCGAACATCCTCGTCGAGGGGTCGACGGTGTTCACCGTGCGCCCCGAACACGTCCAGCTCGACGCAGCAGGTCCTCCAGCCACCGTGATCTCCGTCGAGCACCGAATCACCCACGACCTCGTCCAGCTCAACAGCATCTGGGGGGCGGTCCACGCACTGGTCGCCCCGGGGCTCGCCCCGGCCATCGGTACCCACACGAGCATCTCGCTGCCCGAGCGTCGGCGCTGGACCTACCCGCCGGGCGTGGCGCCGTCCCACCGTATCTGGAGCCTCTCATGACGGAGATGGACGTGTACGACCTCGTCATCATCGGCGGCGGCACCGCCGCGCTCATCGCGGCGCACGGTGCCGCGGGCGTTGGCGCGCGCGTCGCGCTCGTCGAACAACATCGCGTTGGCGGAGACTGCCTATGGACGGGCTGCGTGCCCAGCAAGGCACTCATCGCCGCCGCCGCGACCGCGCACACCATGCGCGACGCAGCGCGCCATGGCCTCGACCCGGTCGAGGCGACGGTCGACCTCGCCCGGGTCATGGCCACCATTCGCACTGCGCAACAGGTGATCGAGCCCCACGACTCGCCCCAACGGCTGCGCGACGCGGGCGTCGACGTGCACCTCGGGCACGGTCGCTTCGCCGCGCCGGGCATCGTCGAGGTCGACGGCCGCCCGCTCCGCTACCGCAAGGCGCTCGTCGCGACCGGCTCGCGGCCGGTCGTCCCACCCATCGATGGGCTGGCAGACGCCGTACCGCTCACCAGCGACGACGTCTGGGACCTGACCGTTCTCCCTCGGCGACTCGTCGTGCTGGGAGGCGGTCCTAGCGGCTGCGAGTTCGGGCAGTCATTCGCCCGACTCGGCGCCCGAGTCGCCATCGTCGAAGCCCTGCCGCATCTGCTCCCCCGCGAACAGCCCGACGTCGGCGCACACCTCCGCCGTGTCCTCGAGACCGAAGGCATTGCGGTGCACGTCGGGACCACGGCTACCCACGTCGAGCGCGCGGTCAACGATGACGGCTTCGTGCTGCACACCGACCACGACGGTGAGGCCGGCGCGATCGCGTTCGATCGCATCCTCGTGTCGGTCGGCCGCCGCCCCTCGACCTCCGAGCTCGGCCTCGGCACCGTCGGGGTCGACCTCGATGCCCGCGGCTACATCACCATCGATCACCACCTTCGCACCTCGGCCTCTGACATCTTCGCGGCCGGCGACGTCACCGGCACCATGGCGTTCACCCACGTCGCGGCCTACCAGGCCCGGCTCGTGGTCACGAACGCGCTGTTCGGCCTGCGCCGCCGCGCGGCCTACGACCACATCCCGTCGGTCACCTTCACCGACCCCGAGATCGCACGCGTCGGCCTCGACGCCACCGCCGCCCGCGAACGATGGCGCAGGCGCGCCGTCGTGCAACGCTTCGACTACGCCACCCTCGACCGCGCCATCGCCCACGGCAACGCGACCGGGTTCGCAGAACTCGTCGGCGACCCAAAGGGCCGACTCGTAGGCGCGACCGTCGTCGGCGCCGCAGCCGGCGAGTCCATCGCCGAGCTCACCGCGTGGATCACCACCGGATCGAAGATCGCCACGATCTCCCAGACCGTGCATGCGTATCCGACCTTTTCCGAGGGACCGAGCCGCGCCGCCGACGACCTGCTCCGCGCCAAGTACTTCTCCCCCCGGATGCGCCGGGTCACGCGCCCGGCGATCGGACTGCTCCGATTCATCGATCGGCTCCGGCACCGTGGTCGCTGAGCGCCCGCCAACCGAACCCGACGCGCCGCAGTGCGGTCACCCCGACCGCCGCGGCGAACACCCACAAGATCCCCACGGTTGCAGCCGGCCAGATGCACAACAGCACGTACACCACAACGGTCTCCGCGCCCTCGGCGAGCCCGCCGACGAAGTGCAACGAGCGGTTGTCGCCGACCGTGCGAGCGCGCCGCTCCGCGAGGGACGACCACGCGAGAAAGGCGGCTCCCGATACGTAGTAGGCGCCGAGAAGGACGACGGCCGCGACGCGCGCGTCGGCATGCGTGTACGCGACACCGACGACGAACCCGGCATAGATCGCGAAGTCGGCGACAATGTCGATGAAGCCGCCGCGATCGGTCGCTCCCACCAGTCGCGCCACGGCACCGTCGAGTCCATCGGCGATGCGGTTCGCGAGCCACAAGACCAAGGCGACCCACCGCTGGTCGAGCGCGATCGCCACGCACGCGCCGGCGCCAAAGGCGAAACCAACCAGAGTGATCGCGTCGGCGCCCACCTGGTGCTCGACCAGACGACCGGCTACGGCACGCAGCGGCCGATCGAACCCGGCCCGCAACCGACGATCCAGCACCGCTACCTCGCTCCTGCGCCTCGCGACATCCCACTGGCCCTGCTTCCCGCGCTACTCACCCTCATTGTGCTCTTCGGCGGCGCGATCGTCGGCCTCGTGCTCGGGTCGCTCCGACCCGGCGCCGTCACCGGCGGCTCGCTGGGCCTCGCCGACTGGCGCAACACTCTCGACGACGCCGCGTTCCACGATGCGCTTGCGTTCACTGCATACGTCGCCGTCGCGTCGACGCTGACCGCCGCGATCCTCGCCGTCGCGGGCGCCGCCGCGCTGCAACACCGGCCCACCTGGATCCGAGGCGCGCTGGCGAGCGCCATCCCCATGCCCCATCTCGTGGCCGCGTCGCTGGCGGTCACGTGGCTCGCCCCCGGCGGGATCGCCGAACGGCTCCTCGGCCCGCTCCCGGTCCGCGTCGTCGGCGACGCGCACGGCCTCGGCATCATCGCGGTGTACGTGTTCAAGGAAACGCCCTTCCTGCTCTTGCTCGTGCTCGCGGCGTGGGACCAGCACACACGCGACCTCGACGAGGCGGCCGCGGTGCTGGGCGCCCGACCGTCGACCCGCATGCGCGACGTCGTCCTGCCGCGCATCGCCCCATCGCTCGCCGCCGGCGCGCTCGTCGTCGCTGCCTTCACCCTCGGGGCCACCGAGATTCCCTTGCTCATCGGTCCGACCAAGCCCGACACGATCGCCACCTATGCGCTGACCACCATCAACATCGACGGACCAGCCGCCCGCGCCCGCGCCACCGCCGCGCTGGTCGTGGTCACCGCGATCACGCTGAGCCTCGGCACGATTGCCGCCCTCGTGCCGCGGCGACGATCGGCTCCGCCGTCGTGAACGCACGCCATCGCCCGTCGAAGCCCATCACCGTGCTGGCCGGCACCGTCGCCGTCGTCACGATGGCCGGACCGATCCTCACGCTCCTCGTGCAAGGGTCCGCCGACCGGTGGTTCGGCACCGCCATCGTGCCCCAACGCTTCGGGCTCCGTGGCCTGCGGCGAGCGCTCGCCGACCCCGCAGTGCCGGCGGCCATGAGCAATTCGCTGCTCGTCGCGCTCGCCACGGTGACGCTCGCGCTCG